>NZ_CP134611.1 GCF_031844705.1 Streptomyces sp. ITFR-16 | reverse complement strand
CTCCGGGCTGCGCCCGTCACAGCGAGCCGGGTCGCTTCGCTCCCCGGCCGCTCCCGCTCCGCGTGAGCGGAGGCGGCTCGCTGCGCTCACCACCAGGTGGCACGCGCTCCGCGCCCACCGCCAACCGCAGGGCAGGCGGGCCGCTCCGCGACCCGGGGCCGGCCTCCGGCCGACCCGTGGCCTCCGCTGCGCTCCAGCCACTCAGGGCGCACCCCAACTCCCCGTTCGGGCAAGGCGTGCCACGCTCCGCGCGGCCCACCCACGAGGCTCACGCCACAAGCAGCAGCAAGGGGGGCGTGGGTGACGGGTAGTCGGGGCGAATGACGGGGCGCGGGGGGCCGGCCACCCTTCGGAGGGGTGGGGACTGAGGGGGCGTCAAGGCCCTTGATTCGCTTTCGATAAGGCAAGATTAGCAGATTTCAGTCACGTTAGAGGGAATCTTGGGATTCTGTGTGCTTCATTTTTGGAGTCGAGATAAGCTATGGACTCAGAGCACACCACCCCAGACCCCTCCGGAGCGATATCGAGATCCATCCCCCGGCCTTGCCGGTGCTCTGGTGAGGTAGAGCACCGGGCCGATCACATCCGTCCAACCGTAGCCCTAAAGGCTCTTCTACGTGCAGGTTTCCCGTTTCCCACCGCTCGAATCGACCGGGCGGCACCCCAGGAGAAGGCAGGCGATATGTCGAGCACAGACCGCGTTGACCAGCGCGAGGCAGCCCAGCGAGAAGCCATTGACGCGGTCGTGCGTGCCCTCGAATTGCCTGCAAGATCACTTGTGCCCGAACGGGGGCTTCGAACGCAGGTGATCATGGCGACCGGGTCGGGGAAGACCCGGGTGGCGGTCCGCAGCGCGGAGGAGCTCCACGCGGGCCGTGTGCTGGTGCTCGTGCCCTCGCTGGACCTGCTCGCCCAGACCGAGTCCGCGTGGCGCGAGGGGGGCCGCCGGGGGCCGATGATCGGGGTGTCCTCGCTGCGGGGTGAGGAGGTGTCCTTCCCCAACACCACGGACGTGGACGAGCTGGTGGAGTGGACGCGGGGCTTGGAGAAGGTCACCATGTACGCCACGTACGCCAGCCTCGGGCTGGGCACGCTGGAGCGGGCGCACGCCGGGGGCCTCGCGGCTTGGGACCTGATCGTCGTGGACGAGGCCCACCGCGTTTCGGGCCGGATCGGGAAGCCGTGGGCGGTCGTCCACGACAACCAGAAGATCCCGTCCCTGCGCCGTCTGTACATGACGGCCACGCCACGGCTGTGGCAGCTCGGGGACGAGGACGAGGCCGGCGCACCGGGCGAGCTGGTCGCGAGCATGGACGACAACCCAGACGGGCCCTTCGGCAGCCGCTGCTTCACCCTGACGCTCTCGGACGCCATCGACCGGGGAATCTGTGCCCCCTACCAGGTCGTATGCGTCGACGTCACCGACACCGCCCTCCAGGCCGCGCAGCTCCTGGGCGCCGAAGGCCGGTCCGCAGAGATCCGCGGGGCGCGGCTCGCCGCCCTGCAGACCGCTCTGGTGAAGGCGTCCTCGGAGGAGGGCTTCCGCCGCACACTGGTCTTCCACCACATGGTGAAGGAGGCCGAAGCGTTCGCGGCCGGCCTCCCGGACGTCGCCGCGCAGCTGCACGCCAGTGACCCGGAGCTGTACCCGAAGACGATCTGGGCGGACTGGCTGTGCGGCGACCACAAGCCGCTCCACCGGCGCCGACTGCTGGGAGAGTTCGCGGCCAGGATCGCCACGGACGGCACCGTGGTGGAGAAGTGCTTCCTGTGCTCGGTGAAGGTGTTGGGCGAGGGCGTAGACACCAAAAACTGTGACTCCGTGTACTGGGCGGACGTACGCGGCTCGATGCCCGACCTGGTCCAGGCCGTGGGCCGGGCGCTGCGGATGCAGCCCGGCGAGGGCAAGGTGGCTTCCCTCGTGGTGCCGGTGCTGCTCGGGCCGGGCGAGACAGCGGACAACATGCTCACCTCCAGGGCCTTTGGCGGGCTCGCCAAGCTCTTGGAGGCCCTGCGGGCGCACGACGCGCGGATCGTGGAAAGCCTCGCGGAGCAGCAGGCCCCGAGCCGCTACAAGCCCGTCAGCAAGGACGACAGCGGGAAAAGCACGGGCGGGAGCGGCGAGGGCTCCGGAGGCGTCAGCGCCCCCGCCAAGGCCCTGCTGAAGTTCTCCACGCCCCGCGACCCGGCCGCCCTCGCCGCGTTCATCAACCTGCGCGTCCTCAACCCCGAGCACGAGCACTGGCGGCGCGGCGTGGAGGCCGCCGTCATCTACGCCCGCGAGCACGGTGACCTCCGCGTGCCGTTCACGTTCCGGGTGCCCGCCGTCGACGACCAGGAGGCCGAAGCCACCGGGTGGCCGGCCTCGCTCGCCGGGTTCCCGCTCGGGCAGTGGACCGCCGACGCCCGCCGCTTCTACGCCCGCGGCGACATGGACGAGGACCGCATCGTCCAGTTGGAGAAGCTCGGCATGATCTGGTCTCACTTCGACGTCGCGTGGGAGGAGGGCCTGTCCGCCGCGCGCGGGTGGGCGGCCGAACACGGGCACCTCCTGGCCCCGCTGGACGCCACCTTCCAGGGCGCGAAGGTAGGCATCTTCCTGAAGAACGCGCGGGCCGCCGCCCGGAAGGCGCAGGAGAACGAGCAGCGGCGTACGGAGGGGCTGCCGGTGGAGTCGCCGGCCGGGGCGCTGTCGGACGAGCGGCGTGAGCAGCTGGAGGAGATCGACGCGTCCTGGTGCCCGAGCTGGCCGGTGACCTGGCAGCGCTCCTTCCACCTGGTCCGGATGCACCTGGACGCGGGCGGGACGCTGCCCACCGAGGCGGGCGAAGTTCTGCGCCAGGGCGAGGACCTTGGTCGGTGGGTGATGTCCGTGCGGCTCGGCTGGGACCAGCTGAGTGGCGTGCAGCAGTGGATGTGCGAGCAGGTCCTCGGGATCACGCCCGCGACCAAGGAGGAGAAGCCGAAGCCGCGCCGTACGCAGGCCGACAAGTGGACTGCCAACCTCGCGGCCGCCCGGCAGTTCTTCGAGCGCGAGGGCCACCTCCAAGTGCCCCGCAAGCATGTCGAGACCGTGCTCTCCGAGGACGGCTGGGAACTCCAGTTCCGTCTGGGGGCATGGGTCAGCAACCAGCGGAGCAGGGCCGCGACGCTGTCCCCGGAGCGGATGGAGCAGCTGTCCCGGGTTGGGATGCGGTGGTCGTAGTCGGTGGGCAGCGTTTCAGGTGCCGGCGCCGAAGCCAGGTGAGTGCAGGGAACCGTCGGTACAGGCGGGTCCCTGCACTCACCCCTTTACACAACACGCGAACCTGCAGCAGTGCCTCTGCCCAGATCAGCGTGTCGCTTCCACGGATAGCTGTCCCAGCCAGCATCCAAGATCGCGTTGCGGGCGAGGTTCTTGCCTCTGAAAGCAGTATCGAGGGAGTACGTCGACTCCCGGGGGTCTGCCAGTCGTCCGATGAGGAGCTGGCTCGCCGACAGGTCCTGCAGGGTCACAAGGTTCTCGAGTTCCGCGGCGCTGCAGACGGTGATGGGAGTGTCCGTGTCTGGCCGCATTTCCTTCTGAAAAGGCGCGTTGGCGGTGTGGAAGGGCTCCATGGTCACTACCAGACCCTGTACAGGCCGGTTTGCGGGTATGTGGCTGAAGTTCGGGTCCTTGCTAGCGATCAGCGCTGCGGTGGTCTCTACCTGCTTGTATGCGTGCTTGATCTGGCGTAGGGCCGCGTTTGTTCGGTCCAACACGCCAAGACGCAGCTGTTGAGTGGGGCGCGTCGACTTCACTTCGACGAGCAAGACCAAGTCGTCGAAGACGACGATCCAGTCGACGCTGCGTCGCTCGTCCCGATAGATGATCTCGGAGTGCACTTCAGCGTTGGGGAGCTGGCGAAGCTGGCGGCCTATGTACTGCTCGAACAGATCACCGAGTTCCTGGGCGAAGACATCTCCGAAGTGGTTTACGCCCATGTAGTACAGGCCGAGCGGGCTGCCCTTAGGAGCGATCAGGTGGGATGAGGGGGCAAGGTAGCCCCGGCCAAAGCCGGACAAGAACGGGCGGCCTCGCAGTGGGTTGTACTCGAAGCGGCGTAGGTGAGGGTCTCGGCTCAGCCGGCGCGCCTCGTTCTCGGCTCTGAAGGCTTCCTGGTCGGTGACAAAGTGACGCTCGGTGACCTCTCGGATGGTGCCGTCGGGGATGACAGAGCAGACCTTCTCCATCTGGGGCTGGTTTAGCCAGGCCGGATCGAAGCGCCCTTCGTTTCGTAGCGCTGACACCTGCAGGAGCTGGGTGACACCGACGTAGTCGGATAGGGAGCATCCAAGGAGTTCTTCATCCCATCCGTCGACAAGGCACGCGGGTGTGCGGGCAGGAGACGTCTGATCGAACAGCGCGGCTGTGCGGGCCAGATCGCTGAAGCCGAATTCCTGAAAGCTGAACTGTTCACCAGAGACGCGGAGAAACCAGCTGGAGACAGACTCGGCGCTGCCGTTGTCACGGATCATAAGATCAGTCAGCGATGCGTAGGCCGCGAGCATGCTCAGCAGGTCCTTCTCGGTGCAGGTGCCGTCCCCGCGGTGCTCGTTCCCATAGCCGAGACTGACGCGAGCGACATCAGCCAGTGCCCACGGCGTGTACTTGCGAAAGGGACTATTCCACCAAGTGCCGTGATTCCAGCGCGCTGAGGCAGCGGCAATCACGGGCAGCAGGGCGCTGGGGCGCTGCTGCCTGACTCGCTGTACGTACTCGTGATCCGTTACCAACCGGCCGTAAAGAAATGCTGCCATGAATCAAGCGTGTCTGATCCGGGGCAGATTTGTCGCAGGGATTACGCACTTGTCCAGGACAGCATCGGGGTCGACGCCGTTGGCGCCCTCGAGGAACACGACCAGGTCGTGGTCGCTATATGCGGTGCCAGGGAGCGGCAGCGTTGCGCCGCATCCTTCAGGGGGATCCGGCAATCACGAGGAAGCCCTCGCTTGTCCGCCGGGTCTCGCTGAGCGTCAGAGACGGAGAGGAGTAGAGCAATGCACCACTGCGGTACAGCTCGTACTGAAATCGCTTGGCCCACTCAACCTCCCGCCGCTGCTGCGGGTCGACGTCGGGCAGGGTGAGCTCAACGAACCCCCTGCCATCGCGCAGGACACCCTGCGAGATGACATCCCCGGTGAACGTCACCGAGGCCGTGTTGGTGGTGAGCCGCACCTCGTCGCCGTGCATCGGCCGCGGACCAGGAAAGCCGGTCATCCGGTCACCCCCGCGAGAGGCACCGTCGCGACGGGTTTCCACATGATGTGCGCGCCGTCGTGCCACTGCTCAACGAGGTGCAGTCTGTCGGCAACCACGGTTGCGGACAGCGGCTGCTCAATGTCCGCCAACGCCGCCTTGAGGCTGACGGTGTCGACACCCTCAGCACCGTCCGAGGCGTAGGCCACGGACAGATGGGGGAAGCGGCTCGGCGCGGCCGTGAAGGCTCCGCCGGTGCGGGCCATCGCCTCGGTCAGGCCGTCCACGAGCTGTGTGAACGGCCGTCCGGGCCATCCGCTGATCTCCACAGCGAAGTTGCCCACGGCGGGCCGGTCGAACGTGAGGTTGAAGGGTCGTACCTTCTGCGCGAAGCTCGCAACGTCCTTGAGGAGCGCGTCCAGGTCGATGTCGGAGCGGTCCAGGCCGACGGCGTGCATCAGCGTGCAGTGCATCCACTCCGGCGGCACGCTCTGCAGCCCCTTCGTGGCGAGTCCCTGATACGACGTGGCCAGCACGCCAGCTTCATCTGGGGTCGGCAGGATGTGCCAGTGCAGGTCACGGCGACCCACCGGCCAGATACGCCCCACCCGCTCAAAGAAACTTTCCATCTGCGCCCCCGCCTCTGCCTGTGTTCCGCCCATCCTCGCGGCACCACACAGGTCTGCGCTACACCCCACCGGCCGGTGATGTGGTCAGGGTGTGTCGCCGGACCAGTCCCAGCGGTTCCGCTCGCCGGAACGCGGGTCGTACAGAGCGCGGCCGCCGGCGCCGAACTGCCCGAGCTCGGTCATCAGCGCGACGCCGGTCTGGATCTCGTCCGCTGTCCAGCCGGTGATGTCGAGCAGCAGGCCGTCCAGCGGACCGCCGACCAGTTCGGCATAGTCGCGGTGAGGCAGCGGCCCCGGGTGGTCGTGGTCGGTGCCGTAGACCCGGCCGCGCAGCAACTCCTCATCCCTGTCCATGCGCACCAGCCTTGCAGCCACCGCCGACAGCCGGGGCCCGGTACGTGTACCCATCGTCTCGCCGCCGCCGCCGACGGCGAGGCTTGCCCAGGGTGTCCTTGGGCTTGCCCGCGCCCGCCAGCGGCTTGCCCGGCTCAGCCACGCAGGCGGGAGAACCAGCCGGTGGCCTTCTGCTTGGGCACGGCCTGGTCCTGCTCCTGGTCGCGCTGCTCCTGCCGGTGATCCACACCCCAGGTTTGCTCCAAGTCGGACTCGAACCGCCGGTCGCAGTCCCCGCACAGAGACGGGCGCTTCGCTGGGGAATGGTTCCAGCCGACGCGCGCGGTCGCCTTCCATCGTTCGTCAGTAAACGCGGCACGGCATTCGGTGCAGACGGGGCGCTGGGGGTTGTTCCAGAAGTCGTCCGGCCCTGCCTCGCCGTGTACCGGCTCCTGGCGCTCCTGGGTATCAGCCGCTGGGCTGACGACGGCGCCGGCCTTCTGCTTGCAGCCGTCGCACAGCTGCGGGTGGGAGTCCTTCGGGGTGCCCCAGTCCGTCGCCTGTGCCGCTTCCCACCGTTCGTCGGTGAACTTCGCCCCGCAGTCGGCGCACACCGGACGGCGCGCCTCACGCTCGGCTGCCTTCTTCGCGGCCTGCTCCTGCGCCGCGCGCTGCACCTTCGCCTGGTGCTCCTTCTGAGCGCGCGCGGTCTCTTCCCGGGCGCGGGTGTCGGCGGCCTCGCGGCGGGGGTTGCCGATCGCCTCCCGCAGGGGCTGCATGTGGTCGCGGCCGAAGCGGAGGAAGACCGGGCCGGTCGGGCCGTGCTCGCTGAGGTTCTTCAGCCCGGTCGCGATGATCGGGATCCGTCCGTCGTAGAGATGGTGATCGCGCTGCCGCTCTCCCTGCCACAGGTGCCGGGTGAGCTCCATCAAGCGCGGGACGGTGCGGTTGGGGTTGCGCTCGCCGATCCGGTTGAACACCAGCAGCACGGGGGGATGCGGCACATCGCCGTACCGGCCCTCGGGAACCGTCCAGCGGGTGCGCCACATCGGGCGCTCCTTGCCGTCGGTGTCCTTCACCTTCCGCCGGAAGAACCGGGCGTACTTCTCCAGCTTGGCGGCGAGCTCCTCTGGGGTCTCGTGGCAGTTGTCGACCTCGATGAACAGCAGCGGCACCCCGTCCTGCGGAGCGGTGAGGACGACGTCGGCCTGGGCGCCGCCCTTGCCGGGTGCGTTCCAGGTGCCGGTGGCGGGCAACGGGACCTCGGTCCAGTACGAGGCGATCGTGCCGACTCCGGCCGGTGTGTCGACGTCGACCTGGGCGGCGGCCCGGACCTCGGGCAGGTCATCGGCGAGCCGGGCCATGTTCGGCTTCGGGCGCAGCAGCGCGATGACGGTCTCGTTGACGGACATGGGGTGGGAGGCGCCGGAGGAGCCCGCGCCGCGTGCGGTGGAGCCCATCTCCGTTATCGGGCGCTGCATCTCGTAGGAGGCGGCTTCCAGGCCCTTGAGGGTTAGGTTCCGCAACGTCTCCCCCGTTTCGGTGGAGCCGCCGTTCTCGGACAGGCCGTGCTTGCGCATGTCGGAGAGCGCGCCGGTGTGCGAGGCGGTGCGGGCCTGCTTCCGTTTCGACGGGGTCTCCTTGTCGGCGTGCCGGTGGGTCAGGTGCGGTGCGCCGATCCGCTGGATCTGATCGGCTGTGGCCACCTTCAGCGCTCCGAGCACGCGCAGCACGTCGCCGCGGTAGTTGTTCGTCGACCCCGCCGGGTTGTTCTTCCGCTTCCCCGCCATCAGCTCTGCTCCTTCGTCACTCGCGGTCGGCTGCCGGCTGAGTGCCGACCGCGCCCGGTCTGGGAGGGCGTGCGGGCCCCCCGGGACCCGATGATCTCCTCCACTGCAGACATAAGAGGAGAGAAGAGGGTTGTGACGGTGCGGAATTCGCGCCGATTCATGGTCTGAGCAGGGGTTTTCCCTCGCCTCGGGGGGTCGGGCACCAAAGGGGGTTCCCAAGGGCCCTCCGCAGTGGGGCCCGCAGGAGCCTGCCGCGGCTTGCCCGCCACGAGCTGGCCTTCTGGGCTTGGCCGGCTTGTGGCCTGCCTGTCCCCGGCCCTTGAGTGGGTGGTCGTCATCGTCTTCTCTCCTTCGCTGCCCCGGCCGGGGCGTCCGGTCCGAAGGAGCAGCGTGCAGGGGGACCCCTTGTCCGCTGTCTCACGGCGGCCGGTAGCCGGGGTGGTCAAGGAGAAACGTGGTGCTCGCGGCAGTGCGGCCGACCTGGACAAGGGGTCGGCGGCCGGGTTCGCCATCCGAGTCGGCAGGTGGACAAGGGGGCCAGGTTTGCCCCTTGTAGTCTCGTTCGTCCGATCTCGCGGGGTGGGGGAGAAATCTCTGGCCACTGTCCACAGGGCGATCGTCCGAGGCTGTTGGGAGTCGTCGCGATCCGCGCGGCGACCACCCAGTTGAGGAGACCTCCATGCCGTACCTGATCCCGTCCCGTACCCCGCTCACCGCGGAGGAAGTCGACCTCGCTTTCGACTACCTCCTCGCTCTGCAGATGGGCGGCGGGAACTACGCCTCCGGCCGCTCGTCGGCCACTCCAGAGCTGGCCTTCCTGTTGCTGCGGCTCGCCGAGAACATCGTCTTCCCCGTCACGGGGGTCCTGGGCGACGGGGAGCCGCACGCGGACTCCTTCGCCCTGGACGAGGTCGGGTGCATCTTGCTGTCTGCCCTTCGGGACTGGACGCGTGACTCCCCCGCTACGGCCGTGCTGGGCACCGCCCGCAGCATCATCCGCTTCGTCGAAAACGTCATCCCCGACCCCGACGACCACGGAGACACCGCCGCCACCTTGGAGACCGTGCGCGACGAACACCTGGAGTGGGCCCGCACCGTGCAGTCCCTGACCGCGCGCCCGTAGCCACGCGCACGAGGCGCACTGGTGCGGTGGAGTGGGCGCCGCGTTTCCCCTTGACCTGAGCTGAGGTCAAGGGGAAACGCGACGTGTGCGCACCGGGTGGAGTGGCCGGCATCGCCCCCTCGGTGTCGGCCACTCCACTCAGTGGGCTCCACTGGGTGGAGTGGACGCCGGGCATGGTCGGTGCGCACCACCGCCCGGGTGCGCGACATCAAAGTGCGTTCAGTGGCCGACCTCCCGGCCCCGCGGTCCGGGCTCCGGCCGGCGGTGCGCCTGCTGGTCGTCCTCGCGTACCGGGCGTACCGCATCGACGTCGTCCTGTTCGGTGTAGCGGGTCGCACGGGTGCGGGAGTCGTCGGCCGCCTTGGTGAACGTGTCCTGGAGGTGGCGCAACCGCTCGGCAGTGAGATCGAGGGCTTCCACGTCCGTGCGGGACTCCCTCAAGGCCCGCAGCGCCGTCAGGTCGATCGCCTCCCGGGGCCCGGCGTCCGGCTCCTGGTCGTCGTCCTTGGGGTCGACGGCCTCGGGCGCGAGCAGTTGCTCGGGCATCGCCGCCTGTTGGTGCGCGGCGATGTCGTACGCCGGGCCCCGCACGACGGAGGCGCGCAGCTTCTCCCGTACGGCCGCACCGGCGAGAACGGCACGGTCGTAGCTCAGCGGGACACGGGGTATCTCCCGCTCCCCCACCGCCTGACCCGGTGGCCGGGGAGTGGCCAAGGACAACGAGGCCGGTGTGCCCGGCGGCGGCAGTCGGTCCGGGTCGGGGACAGCGGCAGGCGGGCGCCGGGCGGTTACGAGATCGGACAGCGCCCACCGGGCGGTGTAGAGCCGGTAGTCCGCCAGCAGGCCGCGGGTGGACTTCGGCTCGCTGATGTCCACGCAGTACGTGGAGATGGCGGCGCGCACGATGTCCTCGTCCAGGCCGGGGTCGCGGCTGCGGCCGCGCAGGACCAGAGCGAGGTGGCGGCGGGATTCGGCGAGCAGGTGCCGGCGGTGAAACCGGCCGCCGCCGTTCATCACGAACACCACCGCGGCGACGTCGACGGCCGCCAGGGCGACGTCGACCACGGCGGCGACCCGGGCCCGGATCCGGGCGGCTGCGGCGCGGGCGCGCTCGAGGAGCGAGTTGATGACGCCGGCGGCCACCTTCGAGGTGTCGATCGCGCTCTGCTTCCAATCAGCGCGCAGCTGCGCGAGAGAGCGGGCTTTCTTCTGCTTGGGCGGCCGGGTCTTGTGGGCGGCGATCCGCATCAGTTCCACCCGGGCCCGTTCGGAGACCGCGGGCAGGTACTTCAGCTCGCCCTCATCGTCGACGGCGGTGACGTACTCGTGCTCCAGGTCCGCCAGGCAGGCGGCGATCTGCTCCCCGCGGCTGGCGGTCCAGCGGATCAGCTCATGGGGCACACCGGCGATGTCCATGACCGGGCGTCGCCCGGCGGTGACGACGCGCGGCTCGGTCGCCAGGCCCAACTCCTCACAGACCTCAGCAGCCACGATCTCGTTGTAGAGCGCTGACGCGGCGACCGTGTTCTCGAGAACGACCTCCGAGTGGATCGATCCCCACTTCCCGTCCAGGCGCTGCCCCTTCGCCGACAGCAGCACATGGTCGTGAAGCAGCGGCATTCCGGAGCGTGCCTCGTAGTGGCGGAAGCGGGCGGCGACCAGACCGCCGGGCGGCCGGACCTTGTAGATGCCGTCCTTGCCGTACCGGATCACCGCCGACTCGTCCTCAATCCACTCCAGGACCCGCTCGATCGCCCGCTCGTGCGCGGCCTCGATCACCTGCCGGGTTTCCTCATCACCCAGCGCCCACAGCAGGTAGATCGTCGGCTGCGGCCGGAACACGAGATCGAATCCGGTAACCGTCACCCGGCGCCCGAGAGCGCCGGCCTTGAACGCCTGCTTCGGGGACTGCCCCGCGGCGAGCTCTTCGGCCTCGATCCGGTCCGCGTACGGGTGCCGGCCCCGCTCGCCGAACAGGTTCCGCAGCTGCGCCTCGGTGACTTCCTCACCCGCGCTCAGCCCGAGCGCGGCCAGGCCGTGGCCCATCCATCGCCCGGCCGGGACACCGGCCTCCTCCTGAGCCTCGCGCAGCGGCGTGCGGGCCGGGCGGCGGCCGTCGCCGACGACGACCTGGCGCAGGTAGTAGCGGTACATCTGACCGGCTCGAATGATCGCGATATCCATCATGGAGACCACGCCACACGGCCCCGACCTGCAAGAAAAGGCCGGACAGTCGTACGTCCCGCCAGACGGGAGCAGCGGCCGAACTTTCTCCTCAGGTGGCCGCCAGGCGGGAAGCGGCTCCGGTCCGGCAAGCGAATGTCATCGCTCTCTGGCAGCCATCACGTTCTCCCCGGCTCCCCCGCTTCGCTCAATCTCTGCGAGGTGCGAAGCAGCTTCGGGAGCGGTGCAGCACCGTCATGATGGCCCTGTGACAAGCAGGCGGCGGGTGGCAGCGGTGATCATTCGGGACCGACACGTCCTGATGGTGCGTGAGCGAGGCAAGGGCCCCTCGGGTCGCCACGACGGCCAGGAGTACTGGACTCTGCCGGGAGGCGGCATCGAGCCTGGCGAGTCACCGGAGGACGCGGTGGCCCGCGAGGTGGCTGAAGAGACTGGCCTGGTCGGCGTGGCAGTGCAGTACGTATACGACGTGCCGTATCCGTCAGGATGGACCGCCTGTTACCGCATGGACGTAGCACCCGGTGAACCCTGCCTGGGAGTGGATGCCGAGCTCACCTGCGACTGCCCCCGGATGACCGGTCTCAGCTGGGTCCCCCTCCCCGGAAACCCCGCTGAGACCGGCTACATGGTGCCCCCACTACTGATGTCCACCGAACACACCGACTGATCGGCCACCGCACCGATGCGGTTCACCGTGCCCGCAGTACGCCCGCGAACTGGGCGCACAGCTCAGCGGCCAGCTTTCTCTCTCTGGGCCGCCAGGCGACTCGGGACGGTGCGCCCACTGATCGTCCTCTCGCGCCGGGTGTGGCGCGGCGAGGAGAACGACGCGCCGCGTCTGTTGCAGGACTTGGCCTGCTGTCTGGTCTGGGATAGTTGCCCGTGGCCCGGAGTACCGGAGAGTCCGGGAAATGGACGGGCCCGAGGAGTTCAACATGGCACGCGTAATCGCGTTCGTGAACCAGAAGGGCGGCGTGGGGAAGACCACCAATACGGTCAACCTCGCTGCAATCGCTGGTCAGGCGCTCGGTATCCGCTCGGAACAGAGCCAAGTCTTGGTCGTTTCCACTGACCCTCAAGCCTCTGCGGTCTGGTGGTCGGACCGGGTGGATGAAGAGCAGCTCCCCTTTGATTTTCACCAGTGCCACGACAAGCCAGAGGATCTGGCTCGGCTGAAGTCGCTGGAGCAGTACGAGTACGTCTTCGTCGACTCCCCCGGCAACATCGAGGACGAGAAGATCCTCTCGGCCACGCTCGACTCCACTGACGAAGTGGTTGTACCCATGCCCCCAGAGGCGATGGCGTACCCACCGACCAAGCGGACCATCGAGCAGGTGCTGGAGCCGAAGGGCATCCCGTACCGGGTCTTGATCACTGACTGGGACCCGCGGGACGGCACGGTGGACCTGGAGCAGACCCAGGAGTACGTCGACAACAACGGTTGGCCGCGGCTGCAGACTGTCGTTCGGCACTACAAGATTCACACCCGGGCGTCGGCTGAGGGGCTGGTCTGCACCCAGTACCCCAAGGGACGCATCGCTCTGGAAGCCCGGGAGGACTTCTTCCGCCTGGCGATGGAGTTGGGGATCGGCGGTCGTCCGCTGCCCAGACAAACCCGGAACCGCACCACCGCGAAGGGGAAGGTCTGAAATGGGTCGCCGTGTAAATCTGGCGACCATCGACGACAAGCCGGTCGCGGTCGCCGCAGATACGTCTGCAGGCGTACCCCTTGCTCTCCTGGTCGCCAACCCGCGCAACCCGCGCGAAGACCTTGGGGATCTCGAAGACCTCAAGTCCATCGCCAAGCGGCAGCTCCAGCCGTGCCTGGTGGTCACTTCCAAGGGCTATCTCGCACTGTGGCCCGAGGATGCCGAGCGCGTGGGCCACGCGCAGTACGTCGTTGTCAACGGCTGCCGCCGGCTGGCCGCCGCGCACAAGTTCGGGCGCGCTGAGCTCCTCATCGTTCACGATGAGACGGTCGCGGTGTCCCGTGGTGAGCTGCTGGGCGCGGCCGTTGAGGAGAACATCGGCCGCCAAGACTTCGACATCATTGAAGAAGCCCGGGCAGTCGAGGCGGTCGTCGCGGAGTACCCCAGTACCCGTGAAGCCGCGAAGGCCCGCGGCTGGACTCATGGCTGGGTGTCCCAGCGGCGAGCGTTGCTCAAGCTCACTCCCGAGATGCAGGGCATGCTGCGGGCTGGGGATCTGGCCGTTCGGGATGCGCGGCGGCTGGCCCGTGTGCCAGCTGCGGACCAAGTCTCCACTTGGCGTGCCGAGCAGGATGCTGCAGAGCAGCGCAAGAAGGAGCAGGCTGAGCAGCGCAAGCAGCAACCCCCTCAGCAGCGACGGCAGCTGAAGCAGCCGGAGTCTGTGGATCCGGTGGTTACCGCGGTAACCACTCCCGAGGATGGAGGCGATCCGGAGACGGACACCGCCTCCGTCGGCCCGTCAGTGGTTACCGCGGTAACCACTGACGGCGAAGCGGGCAGCGGTATCCCCGAGCCCCGGAATGACTCCACCTCTTCTGCGACTGCGCTGCCCACGGTCACGGTGGAGTGGACTAACCCGCAGGTTGTGGCGGACTTGTGTACGGCCAACATGACTCATGCCGACCTGGAAGCGATGCTCGACATCCTGACCAGCCGCCTCTGAGGCACAACAAAAAAAAGCGGCCCTCCGCCCCGGAACTTGTCCGGGGCGGAGGGCCGCTTCGTGGTCAGGGTGCTTTGGTGGCGAGGGTGTCGTCGATGAGGATCTCGGGGGCTGGGTCGGCGGCGGAGCGCGCGGTGGCGGCCTTGTCGATGGCAGGCGCGAGCCCGTCGTAGACGCGTCCGGAGACGGCTTCCTGGTCGGGGATGTCTGATCCCATCCAGCCGGGGTGTGCGTCCTGGTCCAGCTGATCGAGGTATGTGACGAGCTGGGCACCGGTGAGCGTGATCCGGACCATGCCTCGCTGACCGCGCGGGCCATCGGCGGGGGTGGTCGTGACCTTCTTCAGCCCGTCCGGGCGGGTGCTCTCCCAGATGTCCTTGTTGCAGATGATGGACAGGGAGCCGATGCCGGCGGCCTTCTTCATGCGGCTCTCGTGGTGTGCCGGGGATTGGGTGGTCGCGCCGCACGCGGTGAGCGTCAGGACGACGGCCATGGCGGTGGCGGCGAGAGTTGCGGTGCGGCGGATCTGCTGCACGGGGTCATGCCTCCAGGGTGAGAGCGGGGTCGATGGTGCGCCCGGCGAGGGCGTGGGTGAGGAGCCGGTATGGGTCGGTCCAGGCGCCGTGGATGAGGCTCCGGGCGCAGGGAAGCGTGCCGGTGAAGGTGGCTTCGGTGTCGGGGTGGATGAGGGCCAGGGCGATGGGGTCGGCGTCCGGCCGCTGGTCGGGTAGCGGCCGACCGCGCTCCAGGCCGCGTTCACCGATCCGTACGGCGGCGTCACCGCGGCCGGTCCACGGGGCCGGGTGCTGGCGGGCGGCGAGCATGGCGGTGAACTCCGCGACTGCCTTCTGGTCGCCGGGGTGCATCGGTCCGCTGCCGTGGCCGCATCTGCGGAAGCGGGCCGTCATGGGCGCGCCTCCTGGTGGCTCAGCCACGCCTGTCCGTCCCGGCCCAGCGCGTGGTGCGGGAACGGCTCGTGCTCAACGGCTTGGACGTCCGGGTCCCAGAACCACCGGAAGGGGAAGGCGCGCACCCCCAGTTCGAGGGCGATGACGGCGCGGTGGTGGCCCTCGAAGACGAAGACGAGCCGGTCGGCTGCGCGGACTCCCAGCAGGAGCGGTTCCCGGATGCCGTCCGTGGAGATCGAGGCGCGCAGCTTCTCCAGCACCTGGCGGTCGCGGCTGTGCCGCTCGTGGTACCGGCGGGCACCGGCCCACGTAGAGAACTCGGCAGGCCGGACCAGTCCCTGCCGGAGCGCAGCAGTGCGCATGCGCCCGATCCAGGGCTTGCCGTCGACGATGCGAGCCGTCACGAGCGCATCCCCCCGCGACGCAGCAACGTCCCGAGCCGGAAGCGGATCGAGGCGCGTTCCTCGCGCTCCTCGAGGACGTCGGCGAGCAGTTCCTCCAGCTCCGTCATCTGCTCTTCGGCGAACCACTCGGGCTGATAGTCGTCGCCGCGGCAGACCGGGCACACGTGATCGTGCCCAGCGAACTCGAGCCACGGCGCGCAGCCGACGTCCTGGCAGTCCGGCCGGGTGGGGTCCTCGCCGATGCCGGAGCAGTACGGGCAGCGGGTGAAGCGGTAGTCGATGGGGGCGCCGTGGTGGAGGTCGGAGTGGAGCTGGGCGAGGCCGCGGACTCCGAGCTCGCGCAGCAGGGCGTCGGCGGCGAGGACCTGGCGGTCGATGCCGGTGTGGTGGTGGTCGGCGAGCATCCGGACTGCGGTGCACCAGGCGAGGCTGGAGCGGTCGACCGGGACGGTGTAGTTGCTGGCCCACGGGTCGGCGGGGTCGGCGTCGGCGGGCGGCAGGGCCGGCGCGGTGAGCGGGATGCCCAGGGTGGTGAGCTGGGCGGTGATGTCGGCGGTGCGGCGGGTGAACTGGTCGAAGACGGTGGTGGGCATCGGCCCTCACATTCGGCGGGGCCGCCGGGACCGTGGTGGTCCCGGCGGCCGGAGCGGGTGGGGTCAGCGGGAGGTCGGGGCGAGCGCGGCCTTGTGGCTGTCGCGGTGCACGCTCTGCGCCGGTTCGGCGAGGACGCGGAGGCCGTGTGGCTCACCGACCGGGCCGCAGGTGCTACACACCACGGCGTAGTTGCGGCGGCCGGCGCACCCGGAGTCGGCGTCGCGGGGCTTGCCGGAGGGGCGGACCGCGTGGGTGCATTCGGTGCCGTCGGGGTGAAGCGGGGCGATCTTCACGGTGATGCGGGCCATGGGCTTCTTCTCCTGGTCGGGTTCGGGGAAGGGCAGCTGGTGGAGCGCCGCCGCGCGGGCACGGCCCCGGGTGGGGCGCGGCGGGGTGGGCGGCTCGGTGCGGACGAGCGTGGTCTCGGGGAGGAGCCCGAGCTGTCCGGCGGCGGCCGCGCGGGCGGCGAGGGTGAGCGAGCGGGTGACCCGGTGGTGCCCGTGGTCGATCCGCAGATGGCACAGCTGGCAGGCGGCGAGCAGATTCGTCTCTCGCACGTCTTCGGGGGTGTGGTTGAGGTGAGCGGTGGTGAGGCCGACCACGGAGCCGGTGTCCGGGTGGATCTCCTCGTGAACGGCGGGGCAGCGGCCGCCGGGGTGCGTCAGGCCGCAGTGGCCCGTGCACTCGCAGCGTCCGCCCGCCCGCTCGAACCGGATCCGCGCGCTGATCTGGGGCCAGTCGCGCGGGTAGCGGTGGAGGTTCTCGGGACGGATGGGCACGGCCGGGTCACTCGCCGCCGGTGGCCTGGCGCTGCTCGAACTCCTCGATCAGTTCGCCCAGCGCGCTCGGGTCTCCGGCGTGGCCCACCCACACGCCGGCTTCGGTCCATACCGGCACTTCGCCGCTGTCCTCTGCGTCGAAGTAGCAGATGTAGGGCCCGTACCTCTCCAGCACGGCCGTGGCGACGGCGGCCGGGTCGGACAGCAGGGGCGCGGTCTCCAGTACGGCGAGAGTGGTGACGATCAGCCACATCGGCTCGTCCGGCGTGCGGGGCAGCCGAAGGTAGCCGGTGACGCGCAGCTGGTCGCCGGGGACGAGCTCGTGCAGCACCCTGTGCGCGAGCTCCGCGTCGGCGACGCTGCACGGCAAGATCATCTCGTCGGTGCGCTCGTCCGTCGGGGAGACGGTGAGACGGAACCGCGCCGTCGACCCGTGCAGGTCGCCGGGCACGGTCTCTTCGTCCAGGAACCCGTCCAGGGCTATCGCGTCGCCCATGGTCAGCTGGCCTTGGCGACCGGCGCCTGGTGGGCGGCGTCGAACGCGTCCAGGATCTCCTTGCGGACGATCCCGGCGTTGGCGACCGTGTGGCCGTTCTTCCGTGCCCAGGCCCGGATCTCGGCGAGCTCGTCCTTGCTGCGACCGCTGCCGAGCCCGGAGCGGATCGGGGTGGGCGCGGTGGCCGTTCCCGTGTTCGCGGTGCGGGCGCCGGCCTTCGCGGTGCGCAGCTGCTCCTGTGCCGCTTCGAGTTCGGCCTTGAGCTTGGCGACCTTCTCTTCGGCCTCGCGCTGCGCGGCCTCGGAGTCGCGGCGCTCGGACAGCTCGGTCAGGTCGGCGGTGATGCGGGCGGCGCGGCTGCGGATCCCAGCGAGGCTGTGCGATCCCGCCCAGTCGAGCAGCTCCTGGATCTCGGTGGAGACCGGGACGGCGAGAGTGGCGGGCCGTCCGAGGACCTGGTCGGCGATGAGGTCGTGGAGCTTGGTCTCGCTCAGGCCGGTGGCCTCGCGGATGGTGTCCGCGCCGTCGCCGTTGTTGTGCATGGAGATCGCCATGGCGGCGTGCGCGGACAGGGCCGGGGCGGTGGTGGTCGTCATGGTGGATGCGTCTCCGGATTCCGTGAGGGGGAGCAGGGTGGTGAGGGTGGTGTCGTCGTGGGGGAGGCCGATGGCGTCCAGGAGTTCCGCGAGGTCGTCGCGGTCGTGGGAGTGGTGCGCGGTGACCCGGGCCGCGGCGGCGAGTTGCTGCTCGTGGTTCGGGTTGAGGGGCAGCGACTCGGCTTCGAGGGCTTCTTGCCAGTCGGTGAACACGGCTACGCCGCCTTGCCGCTGACGAACAGTTCCAGCACGTGCCGGTTGCTGGCCGCCTGCTCGGGGGTGATCGGCTGGCTCCAGCGGTTGTACGGCTCGGGCCGGGTCGGGATGAGCTCCATTTCGAGGCGGGACAGGGCGCGGGTGCGGACGGTCGGCGGGGCGAGCCGCGCGTCCTGCCGGCGCTGCGCACGGCGGCGGTCCTGTTCGGCGACCACCGCGACCCAGTCGTCACCGAGGCGTGCCGCGAGTTGCTTGCGCAGCTGCTTGCGGTCGCGGGCGGTGGTCGCCGCCCACACCCCGGTTTTGGTCAGGTCCTCGTTGGCGAGCGCCCATTTCAGGCAGCCCTGGACGATCGGGCAGCCGGAGCAGGCGTGCTTGGCCTGGGCCAGCGCCTTCTCGCGGGCGTGCGGGTCCTTGTCGGTGTTGTGGATGTCCTCGATGCCGAACAGCTCGGGGCTGGTGCGGCAGCGCAGGACCTCCTCGGTGTGGGGGAAGGGGATGCGGGCGTCGGCGGGGACGATGGCCGGCGCGTTGGGGACGCCGGTGCGGTTGCCGTTCATGGGGTTCCCTCCGGGGCGTGCAGGTCAGGGAGCTGGAGGCGGACCTGGTCCACAAGGTCCTCGCTGGGCTTCCACGGTCCGAGCGCGCCCGCCGGGATGGGGATCGGGAGGGGGAGCTCCTGGACGTCGGTGAAGACCAGGTGGAACGGGCTGCCGGGTTCGGCCCACGGGGTGCAGCGCCCGTCGCCGGGGTGGACGTCGGTGAGGCGGGCAACGCCGATGACCGCGCCCCGTTCCAGCTGGCGGCCGCGGATGGTGGTGGCGACCAGCGGCAGGCGCAGCGCGGCTCGTTCGACGGCGAGTCCGGCGTGCAGGAGGTAGAGACCCAGCGGCCAGCCCGGGGAGGGGCGGTTCTCGATCGTCTTGTCGCCGGTGATGAGGCAGGTCGCCCAGGGCTGGCGGACCGTGATGCCCCGGATCCAGTCGACGCGTGTCTGGCTCATGCGGCCCTCGCCGTCGCGTGGGTGCCGGGGCGTCCGGCGCGGCGACCGTTGATGCTGGCCACGTTCGCGTGCTCGGGGCCTGCCACCACCGGGGTGCCCGTGTGCTTGCCCGCGTACATCGCGGCGTCCGCACCGCGCAGCAGGGCGGACAGGTCGCGGGTGCGCAGGGTGTCGGGGGTGGCGGCGCCGACCGAGGCGGCGACATCGACCGGGTGGCCGTCGATGTCGACCGGTTCGGACAGCGTCCGGGCGAGCTGGGCGAGGCGGACTGCGCGGCGGCTGGGGCCGATCCGCGTGGCCACTGCGAACTCGTCTCCACCGAGGCGGCCGACGACTCCGCGGCTTCCGGCCCACTCGATCAGGCGCTCACCGGTCGCGGTCAGCGCCCGGTCGCCAGCCGCGTGGCCGTGGCCGTCATTCAGAGCCTTGAAGTGATCGAGGTCGATCAGGGCGACCATCACGGTGTCGCCGTACCGGTCGATGAGGTGCTGCGCCCGGCGCTCAAACCCCGCGCGCCGCTGAGCACCGGTCAGGGGATCGCGGTGAGCGTTGGCGAGCTGGCGGTGCAGGGCCACCGCGTGGACAGTCCAGCCGGTGAGCGGGACCGCGAGGGTGGTGATGAGGAGCGCGCGTTGCCCAGGACGGGCCTGGACGCGTGCGATGGAGGTCATACTGGTGACTCCCTCTCGTCTCGTACGGGATGGGTGGCCCGGGGCAGGCGACGGTTTCGACGCCTATGGCGCCTGCTCCGGGGCGTAACTACAGCTCGTAGAGCTTCTTGCTGCTCCAGCTGAACGGGTTGGGCCAGAGGCCGGCCTTCGCCGCCGCCCAGTCCAGCTCCCAGCCGTCGCGCGTGCCGCGCGCTCCCCAGCCGCCGTTCTGCTGGCCGGGGTTCTCGAGTCCGGCCTGCCGCGCGGAGAGTGCCGCGTCGTAGACCTGGTGGGCGCGGGTCAGTGCCTCGGTCACCGAGGTCGCCTGGCCGGTGAAGACGTGCAAGCCGTGCTGCGCCCGGTCGTTGGTGTGTATCGGGACGTCAACCTCGTAGAACTCCAAGTGCATGACGCCCTCTCCTTCCTGTCGCTGGTCGTGGCGGAACACCGCAACCGCCCCGGCCGGTGAGGCCGGGGCGGCACGGAGGAGCGCCGCGCTCGCGCGGAAGGATCAGCGGCTGAGGGCGTCCGCGACGATCTCAGCGTGGTCGAACGCGAGGTCCGGGAGCGCGTCCAGGCGCCACCAGCGGGCGGCAGTGGCGTCGTCTCCCGCCGTTGGCTGGACCAGCGCCGGCAGGGTGGCCGTGTAAGCGACGGTGACGTACCGACCGCGAGGGTCACGGTCGGGGGCGTCGTAGGCGCCCACCTGCCGGAGCTCGATGGCCGGGACCGGGATCCCGCTTTCCTCCTCGAGCTCGCGGGATCCAGCGGCCCGACTGGCCTCTCCCCTGCTCACATGGCCACCGGGCAAAGCCCACTGGTCCTTGAACGGGTCCCAGCCCCGCTCGATCAGCAGGACGTGACCTGCGGCGAACAGGACCACGTCGGCGGTGTAGCGGATCGTCTCGTCGACGTCGATGGTGTCGGTGATCACCAGATGTCTCCTGGTCTCGAAGAGGATGGAGGGGGCCGCCCCGGCCGGTGGGCCGGGGCGGCGCGGAGTACGTTGCAGGGTGGTCAGGCCGGGACGGGGGCCGGGGTGTCGAGCCCGGAACCGAGCAGCAGGCCGCGGATCGACTGCTCGTACTCGCCGGTGCGGATCCGGTCGAACATGAGCTGACCGGCGACCAGGCAGCGGGCTCGCAGCTGGATCAGGGCGAAGGCGCGAGGGTCGGCGCCCGCGTCGGTCGCGGCCTGGGTGGCAGCAGCTCCGGCGAGCTGGGTGGCCGTCTGTAGGGCAGCCTCGCGCCGGGAGTACTCGGCTCGGCAGCTCGCCCAGCTGGTCAGCGCGCGAGTTTCCTGCACCCGCGTCTCCCACACCTTGTACATGCGGTGCATGCCCTCGGGGTCTGCGACCCACTGGTCGGCCCACTGCCGGACGAGGTCGGGCAGCTGAGCGAGGACGGCCATGACCTGCTTGCCGCGGTGTCCGAACGCGTGCCACGGATCGGCTTCCTCGATCACCCGCAGCTGGTGGCAGAGCACCCAGTACGAGTACCCGTGCCAGGTGCCGGTCTCTCCGAGCGGCTCGACGACCCACAGCCGTGCCGGCCACTGCACGCGTTCCAGGAGCTCGCCGGGACGGGTGTAGGTCCGGAAGTAGCTGAAGGCGGTCTCGTCGTACCAGGGCCTGCCCGGAGTGGGGTGGTTGACGACCTGACCGATGTGGTCGGCGAGGTTGACGGTCGGGATCGGGTCGCCCGTCCGTACCGGGTACGCGTACCCGGCGGCGTCGCCGATGCTGGGCGGGACGGTGCCGTCGGGCCGGGTGGCCATGTAGTGGACGACGGGCCGGGTGCTGTGTGCCATGACTTCCTCCAGGTCGGTCAGGAACGTGCAGATGATGGGCGGTTCGGTGCAGGTCAGGTGCGGGCGGCAGCGGCCGGTCCGCGGAGCTCGTCCACGCGGATGGCGGCCTGCTCGGTCAGCTGGGCGGGGGGCGACGCGCTGATCACAGGCGGCGGGCGAGTTCCGTGGTGACGCGCTCGGCTTCGGCTCCGTCGGCGAGGATCTGCGCCTGGAGCTTGTTCGCCTGCCGCCTGCTGAGCGGGCTGACGTTCATCTCGTGACGGACCCAGGCGATGCGGTTCTCGCGAGCGCCGGAACGGATGAGCTGGTCGACCTCGACGAAACCGCGCAGCAGATTCAGCTTGAGCTGCTTGGGGTCGCGCAGCTTCGGAGCGTTCAGCAGCAGCCACATCTCGCCCTTCGGGGCGATCACGGTCGCGACGCGTACGTCCTTGGCCTTGCCGACGATGGCCTGCTTGACGCCGACGGACTTCCAGACGTTCTCCGGGACGCCCGCCGCTTCGCCCTGGGCTTCGTTGGCGAGCCCGAGCATCAGGTGGGGCTTGGTCAGGATGATCGTGACCGCGCCCAGCGGGCGACGGCCGAAGTGGTCGTGGACCAGGTTCCGGACGGTCGGCGCGAAGGAGGTGACGCACTGTTCGGCGGTGCGGGAGACGAACGCGCCGTAGCGCAGCACGCTGAGCTGGGAGGGCCTGTTCTTGGTGCGGGGCATCGGGGTGGGTCCTCTCGGTCGCGGAGCAACAAGGCGGGCTGATTGACCACCGCACCGCCCCGGCCGGGAGGGCCGGGGCGGAACGGGCAGTCCGTCAGACCGAGTGGATGCCGGTGAGGTCGTCGTCCAGGGCGTCGGCCTTGGCACCGTCGACGTCTCCGTCGGCGGTCACCGGAACGGTGGGGAGGCCGGCGGCGCGGGCGGCGAGCTGGTGGCGGATCTGCTCCATGCCGGTGATGGCCACCGGCTGCTCGCCGTCGCCAGTCAGCAGCGTGAAGTGGTGCTTGTACTCCTCCCTCTCAGCGCGGTGGTGGAGCACGACGCCGGGGGCGAGGTAGAAGGACGCCTCGCCGTCCTCGTAGCCGCGCCACCGGTCCTGGTCCCGCAGGAAGTTGTCGCCGTCGTCGATACGGAAGGAGGCGTTGGCGGCGCGGCGTGCGGCGTCTTCCTCGGTCGCGGTGACGACCTGGGCGAGGGCCTCGTCCAGCGTGGCGGCCGGGGCCGGTGCCGATGCGCGGGTGGTCCTGAGCGGGCTGGTGGTTCGCATGAGGCGGCGCAGTGGAACGAGGACGAGTTCGGCGAGCCCGTCGATGGCGACGGCCCCGACAACGGCGACGGCTCCGGCGAGCAGGATGCGGGTGCCGTCGGACCAGGAGGCGGGGGCGAGCTCGTAGCCGAGGTAGGCGCCGGCCGCGCCGCCGATCAGCGCGGACGCCATGCTGGCGCCTTCGATCATCGAGTTGGCGACGGTGTTGGCCGTCTGGCGCAGGGTTGCGGTCATGATGATGGAGCTCCTTCTTCTTCTCGATGCGCTCTGGGAGGGGAGGGGGTGCTGCTCCGGGGCGGCCGGGTTCGATGCCTGCGGCCGCCCCGGGCGCTCAGTGGCCGACCGTGTGGGCGGCGGCGGTGGTGCGGACGGTGTCCGCGAGGATCACGGTCAGCTCGTGGCCGTGGTCGACGGCGTCCTCCAGGCGCTCGATGAGCTCCGGGGGCAGGCCGCGGTTGCGGGCGCCGGTCAGGACGCCCTCCAGGTAGAGGACGTCGGCGAGGATGCGGCCGCGGACGTCCAGGACGCCGGGCTGCACGGCGAGGACGTCGGTGTTCTTGGCGGTCGCCAAGGCCGCGTGGTTCGCGGCCCCGGTGTACGCGGTCTCGGTCTGCTCGGACAGCAGGCCGTCAATCTCGGTGGTGTCGCCGTAGGCGCGGCGCCATCCGAAGCGGGCGGCGGCGACTTCCTTGAGGGAGCGGCGGGCGAGGGACACGGTGACCTCCAGGGGAGGGCCGGTCGTCCGGTCTCGGCTGACCGGGCGGAGAGCGTCCGGTCAGCTCTTGGGGAAGCGCAGGATCGTGAACTCGGTGCCGGTGCCGTAGGTGCGCGGCTTGGCGGTCAGGATCTCCGGCTGCTCGTCCGCGAGGCGCTGCAGCTCCTCCTCGATCCACTCGGTGGAGCGCTGGAGGGCGAGGCGGTCCAGGTGGAAGCTGGTGAGGTAGACGATGCCGTCGTAGTCCGAGCGGCGCTCCGAGTGCAGCCGCCGGCGCACGATCTCGCGGGCGGCGTCGTCGTCGGGACGGGTCGGCAGGTCCCGGGGCAGCGCCCGGCACTGGGCAGCGTGGGCGTTGGCGATCTCCCCGCCCGTCTGCTCGGTGTAGATGGGGTTGTCGCGGTCCTTGTAGCGGGCGCGGTACGAGCAGCCGAGGCAGGCGACCGCGTAGTAGGTGCCGTTGACCCCGGCGTCGGCGGTGTAGACGAGGACGACGGCTCCGGCCAGCCCGAGGAAGCGCTGGGAGATGATCACGCCTTCCGGCTTCCAGGTCTCGCCGATCTCCGGCCACGGCTCGGGGGTGAACTCCGGCTCGTCGGCGGCGGTGCGGGTGCGGGAGAAGAGGGTGGGTGCCATGGTTACTGCTCCTTCTGGTCGGCCTGGGCGTGGATGCGGGCGGCGGTGCGGCGGGCGGCCGCGATGACGAACGGGATGGCGAGTGCGCCGGCGATGCTGGCGTAGGAGATGACGAAGCTGGCGGCGGTGCTCACAGCAGCGCCCTGATCGCGGCGACGGTCAGCAGGGCGAGTGCGGCGAGGATGACGTCGACCGCGAGGGTCAGGCGCTGGAACTTGCGGGCCGCGAGGGTCGACAGCGCCTTGATGCGGGCGAGTCGGTGGTCCTGCTCCATCGCCGCCTCGAGGTCGCTCTCCTCTAGGCGCGCCCACTGCGGGAAGGTGCCCGGCGCGGCCGTGCCGACCGTGAGGCAGGGCCGGACGACCAGGAGGAGTAAGACAGCCGCGGCGGCGAGGGCGAGCACGGCTAGGGCGCCGACGACCTTCGTGAACCCGGGCAGGTCCTTGTCGGCGAGGCTGGCCAGACCGGCAAGGACCGCGCCGTCGAAGGCGAGCAGGAGGCTGGCCTTGCTGTCGGTGCGGGCGATCTCACCGGTGACGGCGGCGCAGGCCGCGTCCCGGTTCCGGTCGCCGACGATGGTGAGGGGGGCGGTGGTCACGTGCGACTCCCATCCGGGCCGGGCTGTCCGGCTCCCCGTCACCACCCGGCCCGCAGGGTGCGGGGCGGGTGGATCAGGCAACCGTCAGACCAGGTCAGGCAGCGGCGCGCTGGAGGGGGAGGGCGACGGCCCGGCACGTCTCCGCGTGCTCCTGCGCCCAGCGCTTGAGCTTGACGCCGTCGTAGAGGCCGTCCAGGAAGCTGGTCCGGGCCTCGGGGGTGTCGTACACCTGATCGCGGGTCTCCTCCTTCCGGTAGCCGCAGCCGGAGCAGAGGCTGACCAGCTTCAGGTCGACGCACTTGGAGGAGTAGCCGTAGCCGGGCTGCGCGTTGGTGTCCTCGGTGACGAACAGGGTCAGGTCGATGAGCGCGCCGACCAGGTTCTGGAACCGGGCGACGACCCCTTCCGGGTTGGGCGTCGGGTGCGGGAGCTTGGCCTTGAGCTGCTCGATCTCGGCGTTCAGCTCCCGGACCTTCTGGTCGGCCAGGCGCTCGATGCCGTTCGCTCGCTCCACGGCCGCGTTGATCAGAGCAGTGGAACGCTGCTCGGTCCGCTGTGCCGAGGCCCTGGCTTCGGCGACGCGGGCGTCGGCCTGCTGGTTGAGGTTGGCGAGCTCCTGGTGGAAGCGGGCGGTGGCCTGCTCCGCTTCCACAGTCAATTCCGTGGTGCGGCGCCGCTCGGTCTCCAGATCCTTCTCCAGCCCGTCGCACTTGCTCCGGACCATGGGAAACGCGGACGCGAGGTTGTCCAGCTCAGCGAGCCGGGCCGTGGTGATGATCCGGAACATGACGACGTCCTCTCAGCGAGCCGGGTGGTTGTGGTTGTGCAGGTGGATCAGCGGGCGAAGGGACAGGCCGCGCAGGGCGAGGAGGCTGCCGATCGTCCAGGCCAGGACGGCGAGCGCGGCGGCGACCGGGCGGCCGGCGGCGGGGGCGGCGTCCCACACCATGAACACCGAGCAGGCGCCGTGCGCGGTCCAGGTCAGCCGGGCGCCGACGGCACCGGTGAACCAGGACAGGGCCAAGGAGGCGATGCCGACGCCCTGCCAGATGACGAACGCGCTGCTGGCGGTCAGCGGCAGGCCGACTGTGTGCGCGCTCAGGTAGGCGTGGACGGGATCGGCGACGGTGGCGGTCCACTGCGTGAACCACGCCCAGTTCTGGTGGTGGTACCAGTCGATGCCCTTGGGGATGCCCCACTTGAGGAAGAGCAGCAGGGCGACCAGGGCGACGACCCCGAGGGCGGCGATGGCGCCGGGCGGGATGTCGTCGGCGGCCTTGATCGGGTGCGGCCGGGGCGGGGCCGGCCGCCGGGGCGGCGGGACGCGCTGGCTGTCGTCGATGGTGTCCAGCGGCGGGACGGTCGGGTCGGGCTCGTGCTTGTCGGGCTCGCTCACCGGGTTCTCCTTCACGGTGGTCGACGGCGTGGACGAGTGGTGCTGTGCGCGGGCGGACCGGGCTGGCCGACTCCCCTTCACCACCCGCCGACGGGCGGGTGGGTCAGGCAACCGGCAGACGCGGGAGTGGGTTCATGCCGCTGCGGCGAGGTGCTCGCCGGGCTGGCGCATGTAGCTGTCGGGCTCGGCTGGGGTGCCGTCGTAGCACTCCAGGCAGGACCCGAGGGATTTCAGGGGGAGGCAGTGGTAATACCGCCTCGAACACGACGGGCAGGTCTGGCGCTTGGCCATCGCCTTGTCGAGGGCGACCTCCTTGGCGAAGGTCATCGGCCGGATCGGCTTGGCCTTGGCGATCTCGTACAGGAAGGCCATGCGCTTGCCGCCCCGGCACTCGATGACCGCGACCGGGTCCTGGCCGCCGGGCCGTAAGCGCCGCTCCCGCAGTTGCCGCCTGGTCGCGAGCCCTTTCGGTGCCTGCCTCCAGCGGTGCACGGGCAGGGCCCCGGTGGGATCGGCGTAGATATCGACGTCCCGGACGGCCGACGGGGACGTCGCCTCAGCGGCGGCCACGGCCTCGGTTGTGTCCGCGGCCGGTGTGGACCTGCACCTTGGCGCGGCCGCGGGCGTTGACGTTGATCGACCGGCCGCTGCCGGGGCCGGTAACGAGCATCTTGAAGAGGACAAAGCCGATCAGCGCGACGCCGGCCAGGATGGCGAGCGCCTTGGCGAGCTCCAGCAGCGCGGCGGCCAGGAAGTAGACGCCGACACCGGCGATCCCGAGGATGACCGCGACCAGGGCGGCCTTCACCAGGAGCGGGGAGACGTAGGGCTGCGGGGCCGGGGCGGGCGGCGCGGTGTAGTAGGCGACGTACTGCCCGTTGGGGCCGGGCATCATGACGACGCCGTCCAGGCCGGCGGTCGGCGGGTAGACGACCGTGTTCTGGGGGAGCGGGGCGACGTGCTGGCCGTACTGCGGGGCGGGCGCCTGTCCGTACCGGGGCGGCAGCGGCTCGGGGTAGGAGGTGGGCTGGGGCTGCCCGTCGTAAGACGGCATGATGGGTCCTCTCCTCGATGGGGAGCTCGGGCGGATGTCATGGCGTGAGATCGCCCGGGGAGGCTTCGGCCTCTTCACCGGTCTCCGGGGGTGCTTGATTCATCCCCGGGGGCCAGTGGAGCCGTCGAAGCTCGGTGGGTGCGTCTTCAGTTGGTGAGGTGGCGCCACCGAGTGGGCAGCAGCTCGTCCCGGCGCATCAGGATCGTCGTCGGGTGGCCGGGGCTGGCCTTGGGGAGCAGGGCGACCGGCTCGGTGCCCAGGTGGGTGAAGTCGAACTCGAAGTCCGTGTCCACGGTGTCCTCTTCCTCTTCTTCGGGCCGGTGGGTCATGCCGCACCGACGCTGTCGCTGTCGTCGTCCTCGAAGACGTCCAGGGCGTCGGCGATGACCGACTCCTCGAATCCGTCCTCTTCCGCGAGGCGCTTCTTCGCGGTGCGGACGCGGTCTCCGACCCACGTCTCGCCCTTGCCGTACTGGTTTCCGAGGCGCTCCAGGTCCGGCGCGAGGCCGGACAGCGAGCACTTCGCGATGTACCGCTCGGCTTCGTCACGCTGCTTCTCGCGCACTTCGCGAGGGACCCGACCGCCGTTTTCCGAGGCGGTCAGGGCGGGCACGGCGCTGAGCGCGGCCCCACTTTCCGAGGCGCGTCCCGCAGAAATCGAGGCGCGGGCGACTGCACTTTCCGAGGTTCCGCGAGCCTTGGTGGCGGCTCGCTCCAGGGCGCGCTGTCGCTTGAGCTTCTCGGCTTCCTCCAGGGCGCGCGCCTCAGCCTCAGCCTTGATCCGCTCGGCCTCAGCGGCGGCGTCGGCCTCCTTGCGGAGCGCCTCTGCCTGGGCGTCGGCCTCCTTGCGCAGCGCCTCTGCCTGCGCTTCTGCCTTGACGATCTCGGCCTGGCGGGCGGCCTCACGGTCCCGTTCGGCCTGCTCCCGCTCCCACTGCTCGCGGCGGCGGCGGTCTTCGATCTCGGCTTCGGTCTTGCGCCGCGTCGCCTCGATTTCTGCGGTGCGCTCGGTCAGCGCGAGCCGCTCGCGTTCTGCCTCGATTTCTGCGCGGCGGGTACGGTCGGCCGCCTCGATTTCTGCGGTGAGCCGCTCGTTTTCGAGCCTCGCGATTTCCTCGCGTTCGCGCCGGGCCGCCTCGCGTTCTGCGTCCGCACGCTTCGCGGCGGACTCGCGATCTGCCGCCTCGCGCTTGTCGGCCGCCTCGCGTTCTTCCCTCTCGCGGGCTCGCTTTTCGGCTGCCTCGCGTTCCGCGACCTTCACGCTCTCGAACTGCGCGATGATCGCGGCCAGTTCACCGCGGCGCCGTGTGGCGTACTTGCGGTAGCCGGTGGCGGCTTCCGCGAGCAGGATCAGCAGGGCCGGGGCAACGGAGTGGAGCAGGATTCCGCCGGCGTCCGGCTTCTGCGGGATGAAGTGGAAGTGGCCGTCCGGGTAGAGCGACGTCCAGCAGTTCATCACCCAGGTGGAGAGGCCGGCGGTCCAGCGCAGCAGGAACGGCCAGCCGCCGGGCTTGTAGTCGCCGCCGTGTTCCGCGAGGACACCGTCGACGTACAGGACGGTGATCAGGGCGAGGCTGGCCAGCGGGTCCAGCATCCAGGCGATGTACCAGGGGATCTCGTGGGAGACGCCGAACCGGGTCACATTCACACAAGTGAAGATCAAAGCGCCTCCTCCGAGGGTGAGGAGCGCCTTGGTGACCATGGCCAGGACCTCGTCCAGCTTGGCGATGGACTTCTTGGCCTTGGCGGCGTCGTCGGCGTTGACGGGTGCGGGGGTCCTGGGCTGCCCGGCCGGTGTCTGCCGGGGCACGGTCGGGGGGCTCATTTTGATTACCTTCCGTAATGTGCGGGGGAGGTGTGCGGCGCACACTGCACAGGGCGCAAACCAGGATCAATCACCTGTGTGCGGGCCTGCACAGTGGAAATTCCCTAGAGAGGGGGAGGGGCCGCACAGTGCGCTGTGCGGTGTGCGGCCCCTCCCGCTTCCAGCTACTCTCAGTTGCCGTTTTCGAGCGGGGAGCGGATCAGGTCGTACGATCCGTAGCCCTCCTCGGACTCGTCCTTGGCGATGACGCCGTCGTCCAGGAGCTGCTTCTTGAGACGGTTCCACCAGTCGCGGGCGCCCTTCTTGTTGACCCGCATCCAGAGGTCGTTGAGCTCCTTGGGCTCGAAGCTGTCTTTGCCTTCGCGCACCCAGGAATCCAGGCGAGCAAAGATGGCGTCCTTGGTGTCCTCGGGGGAGAGCTTGTCCTCGTCGGACACCGCGCCGGGCAGCTGGAAGACGGGGGCGTCGTCGGCCGGGGCCTCGATCTCGGTGTCGACGCTGAGGTGGTCGTACGCGCCGGGCTCGGGGTCGGCGGCCAGGATCTGCCGCAGTTCCTCGTCCAAGTCCTCGGTCTCCTTCGCGAGCAGTTCGGGGTCGACCTCGATGTCCACGTCCTCGTCCTCCTCGTACTCGTCGTCGGCGTCGTACTCGGAGGCCGTGTCCGCCGCCGGGGCGGCGGGTGCGGCCGGCTGCTGGGGGAAGGAACCGACGCCGTCGGTGTCGCCCTCCAGGAGCGGGGTGGTGTACGTGGTGCGGTTGGTCCACAGCGCGCCGAACGCTTCCGCGGTCGTGGCGTCCATGGGGGTGCGCACGTTCATGCCTGCGGTGACGGCGGCCGCCAGGGTGGGGCGGTCGGCGTTGTAGGTGCGAGCGGTGACCGCCCAGCGGTCTTCGGCGATGCCCATTCCGGCCGCGTACAGGTAGCCGGGCTTCCTGTTCGCCCAGCCGGGGAAGGCGCCGGCGTCGATCGCCTCGGGCGGCAGGACGTACTGGGCTTCCGCGCCGTCGGACAGGCCGTAGGCCATACCGGCGGGGTGATTGGAGCGCGCCGTGGTGTCCATCTGGTCGTGCGTGGCGCGCTGGATGGAGGAGAGGAACCAGCCGCCGGTGGAGCGCAGGGTGCGCAGCACCTTGCTGTACGCCTCGCCGTCGGCGAAGTCGGCGGCCTCCTCACCGATGATCAGCAGGAAGTTCAGGCCGCAGCCCGGCTTCCACTTCGAGAGGCCCTTGGCGGCGAGGTAGTCGCCGCGGGCCTTGATGACGGTGTGCATCTGCTTGAAGAACCGGCGGGCGTCCTTCTCGTTGGTGATCACCATGTCGGCGGCGTGCCGGACGTGCCCGTAGTCCTGCATGAACTTCGAGCAGTTGATGACGATGACGGACACCTCGCGGCGGGTTGACGCCTCGGTCACGATGATCGAGTTGCCGACCGTCTTGCCCGCGCCGTTGACGCCCTGGGCGACGCAGTGCTCAACGTTCTCGCCGCCCTTGACCTCCTGCGGGTCGTTGAGGATGCCGGGCAGGTTGAGCTTGAGCGTCTCGCCGTCCTCGTACCGTCCGAGGTTGATCGGCAGGTCGCCGAACCCTGCGCCGAACGCGGAGGGGCCGGGCCACGCGAACCCGTCCTTCAGCAGGTCGGCGACCTGGACGCGCATGGTGATCAGCGAGGCGTCGTCGTCGTCGACGGTGTGGGTGATGCGGCCGGACCCGAGCTTGAGCGCGGAGGTCATGGCGGGGATACGGCGGGCGAACTCGTCCGCCGTAGCCCCGTCCTTCGCCTCGACCTTGGCGACGACCGTGCCCTTGCCGTTGGACTTGGCCTCCTGGAGTTCGTGCTTGGCCAGGCCGATCTCGGATTCAAGCTTGGCCCACTTGCCGTCGGCCTTCTCTCCCGCGCCCTTCTTGTGCAGCGCCGACCAGAGGTGGTTGGCGATGCACAGGCCGGACCCGGCGAGTGCCCAGGCGCCCATCGTGGCGCCGGACTCCAGGCCCACCACGGTGCCGAGGGTGATCCCGGCCGTGGTGGCGATGGAGTTGACCTGGTGGAGGTAGCGGACGTCCTTCTCGCGCTTGGCCTTGACGTCCATGTGGTTGATCAGCTTGGACAGGGCCGCGCCGGTGCCGGCCAGCCCGAGCGCGGCGAGCGCCAGGGAGGCCGGGGTGGTGGCGAGCAGCACGTGGGCGGTCTCAGCGACGATGCAGCCGCCGATGTTGATGCCCCACGGCCCGCCGTAGGTGACCCACGCCTTCCTCGAGGAGTCCTGCTCCTCTTCGGTACGGGTGTCGATTTTTTTTGCTCGTGCGGAGATACGGCGAGCCATCACGCTGCCCTTCCGGCCTCGCCCGGACGCCCGGCGGCGCCCTTGGGCTTGTCACCGATGGAGAATCCGGGCTTCTTCGAGCCCTTGCCCTCGCGCGCCTTCCGCTCAGCCTCGATCTCGGGCTGGATGAAGTGCTTGACGAAGGAGGCGTACATCTTGATGCCGCTCAGCCCGAGGACCTTCGCGGCGGAAGCGCCGCCCTTGAGGTGGGCGGACACCAGCTTGGAGCGGATCTTGGACTGGGCACCGAAGGTCCACCATTTGCCCTTGTACTGGGCGAGGATGGCGCCGACCATGTCCGCGTCCATGCCGATCCGCATGTGGAGCTCCAGGCCGATCGCCCGCAGGATCCGGGCGTACTGGTAGAGGTCGCGGTCCGTCGTGAACTCGATCTTCTCCAGCTGCTGGATGAGCTGGGAGAGGTTCGAGCCGAGCTTCTCGCCGCTTTCGCTGTCGCTCATATCGGGGTGAGTTCCTTCCAGGTCGGGGGTCGTACGGACGGGTCGGGGGCTGTCACCTCCCCGCGGGCCCGCACCTCGCGGTACGGAGCCACGGGCAGACGGCAAAATCACCGACTGCTGGTGCTGGCCTGGTCGTCTCCGGCGTTCTGCACGGCCGTGCTGATGCCGCTGCCCATGCCGTTGATGGCACCGGCGAGCGGGGAGGTGGCCAGGGCGTAGCCGCAGACGAGCGCGGCGATCATGACGCCCGCTCGCATGTCGGAGCGCCAGAACAGGTACGTGGCGCCCCCGGCGAGCAGGAACAGGGGAAGGCTGATCACGAGGTCCTCCAAGGACGGGGGAGTCGGGGAAGTGCTCTCCAGCCGCGAGGGCCGAACCGAGCGGGGAAGCAGGTGCTCCTTCGCTCTCCACCGCCACCGGACCGCGCGGGCGGGCCGGTGGCGACTGGGCAACGCAGGAAGCGCGGTGTGCGGGTCAGCGGGCCAGGAGCACCGTGGCGATGACGATGAACGGGCCGGCCATACCGAGCAGGTAGATGAAGCGCATAGCGCTTACCTCCGGGGTCAGTTGGTGGATCAGGGGGCGGATCGCGGCGCCGGCCGGGGGTGATCCGCGGGGGCGTGCAGGCGGTGTACCGGGTGTCCCGCCGCCCAGGCCCTGGCGGCGGCCGCGGCTGCGGCAACGAGCAGGGCCTGGGCGAGCGGGTGGTGGATGCCGTGAGCGGTGAGGGCCCGGGCCGCGGTGTGCTGCGCGGTCCGGGCCCGGGTGATCCAGAGGGTCACTTCTTGCCAGCGTTCGATCCGCTCGACTGCCGGTTCTGTTCCGCGTTCTTCCGCGAGAGCTCTGCGCGTTCGGCGTCGGTCATCGCTGGCCACCGCCCTGCGCGTTGCGGCGGTCGGCTTCCTGCGCCCTGCGCAGTGCCTCGTCGGCCTGGTTGCGTGTGATGATGTTCATTGGGCCTCCACATCAGGTCCTGACGGCCCCGGGGGTGCGATCCTCGGGGCTGTCCTTGTGGTGCGGGACGGGCTGTCCAGCTCCCCCTCACCGCCCGTTCCGGCCGGGCCGGTGCGGGCGGATCAGGCAGCCGTCAGACCTGCTCGAACTCGATCGCGCTCATCACGCTGGTGCCGTGCAGCGCGACGACGGTGAGGCGGTTGCCGTCCCGAGTGCGCAGCTGCTCGCCCTTCGCGGTGCGGTTGTGTACGACCGGCTCGAAGCCGGCCATCGTGTTCGCACCGATCAGGCGGTACGCCTCCTCCGAGCTCAGACCGGCGACGTTGTAGCGGGTCGCCGGGGTCGCGCCGAAGAACTGGTGGTTGATCAGGGAATCCATGGGCTCTCCTGCCGGGTGGGTGGTGGAGCGGGAGTCCTCCGCGCTCTCCACCGCTCACCGGACCGACGAAGCGGGCGGTGAGCGACTGGGCAGCGCGTGGCTGCTGGAACAGAGAGGCGCGGTAGCGCGCCTGTCGCCCTCTGCGGGCGATGCCGGGTCGGATCCCGGTGCGTCATGTCGAGCTGTGACGCGCGCCGTGTTTGGTCCGGCGCATCAGCTGCGGCGTCACGTCACCGAATTGGTGGGTGCGACTGGCAAAGTCGGGCCGCTGGGGGACAAGCTTCACCCGGCTTGTCTCGGAGGCGATCTGTCTCATCTCGCCACATGCGGTGGGGCCACGCTGGTCGATCCGCTTGCCATCCAGCCGGTGGTGCATCGAACTGGTCAGCGCCCGGTCCTTCCCCCCGTCCCCGGTGAAGGGAACGGCGTTGCCGTGCGTAGGGGGAGAGTTCAGCTCTCCGGGTGGCTCGCCCTCGTCCATTCGTCTCGGATTAGGCACCTGCCCGGCGCTGCGCTCTCGCGTCAGCCCCGCATGATCACTGTTCAGTTCTCAAGACAACGGCCGCTTCCTTGGCCCCCTCCGAGGAGGAGAACTTCCGGGCGGTAAATCGGGGACCGAGGGTCCGGCTCCCTCATCCGGCGCCGCCATCAGGCGGTTCCGGGTGGGGGAGCCGGGTCCGTGAGGGACCCGGCTGGAGCTAGGCCGCGAGCGGCACGGGCTCAGTGGCGGCGACCGGCGGCGCGATGCGCAGCTGCGCGGCGTAGGGGAGGAGCACGTCGACCAGGCGCTCGCGCACCAGCTCGGTGATCGACGGGTCGGCCGCGAGGATGTCCCGCGCCGCTTCCCGCCGCGCCCCGGACTCCGCGATGACCTCGTCGCGCGCCTTGGTCTTGCCCTTCGTCATTGCGGCCGCGGCGTCCCATCGGGCCAGCTCGTCCGACGTCACCAGCCCGTACATCTCGAGCGGCGTACCGAAGGCGATGTCCAGGTCGATGTCGCCGAAATCCGGCAGCGCCACGTCGATGGCGTCCAGCAGCTCCTGGGTCTCCGTGTCGAAGTTTTCGGTGGCGAGACTGGCGGCGGGGCGGCGGGTGACGTTCATGGGGTGGTGCTCCTCTCGGAAAGGCAGGGCGCGGGAGGCGTCCCAATGGCGGTCAGGCAGGGCTGAGCAATCCCGAGACGAGGTCTCGTTCACCTCGTTAACGAGGTTGATGGACTCAGTGAAGCGGCGTTCGTTAGCGATGTCAAGCTGCTCGCTAACGAGGTAGTCTCCTCGAGTGGCTCTTGCCTGGATCAAGCCGTCCCTACGGCGATCCCGATAGCTGGCCGCCATAGGATCGCTAGCGAGATAGGGAGACACATGGCGAAAGATGCGGGCAGCCAGTTGCCCAAGTACCGGCGGATTGCAGACGACCTGAAGGCAGCTATCGAGGCCGGGGAGTACGGTCCCGGCGATCGACTGCCAGGCGAAAACGCACTCGCCGCGCAGTACGGCGTCGCTGCGCTTACCGCCCGCCAGGCTCTTCGCACCCTCAAGAACCAGGGGCTTGCTGAGTCCCGGAAGGGCGCGGGCGTCTTCGTTCAGTCGTTCCGCCCAATCCGGCGACAGGGCATTCAGCGACTGGCACGTGACCAGTGGGGCGCAGGAAAGTCGATCTGGTCGGCCGACGAAGACCGGCCGCTTGCTGTTGATCAAGTAACCGTCGACCAAGCAGTTCCGCCGCCGCACATCGCTCGTGTGCTTGAGCTGGGGGAAGGAGAAACTGCCTGTGTGCGCTCCCGCCGATACGTGCTGGACGGTCGCGCAGTGATGATCGCCATTTCCTACCTCCCCTACGAGTTGGTGGAAGGCTCGGCAATCACGCAGGCGGATACAGGGCCGGGTGGCATCTACGCGCGGCTCGCAGACCTCGGTCACACGGTGGTGCGCTTCCGTGAGGAGATCCGAGGCCGGCTGCCAACAAGCTCCGAGGCTGCGGCGCTCGGCATGTCGGACGAGCGGTCCGTGATCAAGCTCTGCCGTACTGCCTTCGACAGCGAGGAGCGCGTCGTCGAGATCAACGAGATGACCCTCGACAGCGCCTCGTACGTTCTGGACTACGAATTCGATGCCTAACCGTTCGATGCCCTGCATCGCCGCCCCCTGACTGGTTGTCTTGTGGGGCCAATCACACCGGCGACGGCAGAGACGGAACATCACAGCGGCTTGTCGAAGCTCGTGCGCATCGCTGTTCACGGGTTTTCAACATCCACGTACACATGGGATTTGGGGACCGAGCCCTAGGCTCGCGCCCATGCATATGACGGAGGGGCAGAGGATGGCGAAGCAGCGAGCGGGATGGAGGCCCGACCGGCTACTCGAGCAGCGGGAGGCTCACGGGCTGACCCTGGAGAAGGCCGGCGAACGCCTCCGGGAGGTTGCCGAGCGGGCCAAGCTGAAGGGCATCCCTGCTGCGAATCCTCAGACGTTGTGGCAGCACGAGCAGGGCGAGGTCTACCCGGGTCCGCACTATCGGCGGGCCTACTGCCTCCTGTACCGCGCCACCGAGCCTGACCTTGGCTTCCGGACCGCTCTGCCGGGTGAGGAGACGTCTTTCAAGCTCACGCCGATGGACGATCGCCTCAACGGATCGCACGTCCTGGCTGTCGAACGTGCGATTCACCGCATCGCTCCGGGCTCGGGGGAAGCTGATCACTTCGACCTCCAACAGCGCATCATCGACGCTTGGAAGCGGAGGCACACTGGCGGCGATCCGCACCGCCCGGTCCTCATCCTGGTCGGCGGTTTCGCGGGCAGCGGGAAGACCGAGCTGGCCCGGTTCTTCGTTCAGCTCACCGGCTGGCCGCTGCTCGACAAGGACCCCCTCACCCGTCCTCTCGTCGAACGGCTGCTGGTTGCGCTGGGCGGCGACGCGAACGACAGGCACACCGATCTCTACCGCGAGCAGGTCCGCCCGGTGGAATACAGCTGCCTGATGCAGTCGGCTATGGCCAACATCAAGTGCGGGATCAGCACCGTGTTGACCGCGCCGTTCATCGGCGAGATGACGGATCCGGAATGGATGGAACGGCTGACGAACCGGTGCTCCGCGATGGGCGTCGACGTCTTCCCCGTGTGGGTTCGTTGCGATCAGGAGTCGATGCGGGAGTACATCACCTTCCGCTCCGCTGCCCGGGACGCGTGGAAGCTGGCCCGCTGGGAGGAGTACCTCGAAACGATCGACCTGGAGCTGCGACCGGCCGTTCCGCACCTGGTCGTCGACAACCGGATGGGCACCGCAGTCTCGCTCGCTGACCAGGCCCGCCAGGCGATGGGGTCGATGTACGCATGAGCCAAAAGCAGGGCGTCATCCTGTACGGACCGCCGGCCTCGGGGAAAGACACCATCACCCACGCCTTGGCTGAACTCGATCCGCGGTACAGCCAGTTCGCCCGCCTTAAGGTCGGCACGGGCAAGAGCGCCGGCTACCGCATGGGCTCGGAGGAGCAGCTGCGGCAGCTGGAGGCCGTGGGCGACGTCGTCTACGTGAACGCCCGGTACGGCAACACGTACGCGATCGACCGGCCCGGCGTCGACGCAGCGTTCGCGGCCGGGGTGCCCGTGGTGCACCTCGGGCAGGTCGACGGCATCCGCGCCCTGGTCGACGGCTACCCGGCCGACTGGTCGGTGGTGCTGCTGTGGTGCCCGCGCGAGGTGACCGAGCAGCGGTCGGCGGGTCGCGGCGACAGCGACACCGCGGCGCGCCTGGCGGCGTGGGACGCGACCCGCGAGGACCTGGGCACGCACCCGGGTACGACCTGGGACCTGACCGTGGACACCACGACGACGACCCCGCAGGACGCAGCGCGGCTCATCGACCAGCTGCTGGCGCAGCGGGCAGGAGCGCCGACGGTATGAACGCGGGTTACGGCTGCGCGAGTCGGTCCAGGGCATCGGTGAGCGTGAGCTCGCTGTCGTCCTTGACGTCGTGCCACCGTGCCAGCGTGGACGCGGCCGCGCGCAGCATCTCCGGCGGAAGGCCGGCGGCCGCGAGCGCGTCGGCAGCTTCCTCCAGCTCCGGGCCCCAGCGCCATGCGCGCGCCGCGGTCTTGGCGACGTACTGCGGCTCGGACAGGTACGAGTCAGTGCGCTTCGAGGCGACCTCAATGAGCTCCTGGTCGACGCCGTGCTCACGCGCCATTCCGACCGCGAGCGCCACCAGCACCCGCGAGGTCTTTTGGAACGTGGCGTACGACAGCTTCAGCGCAGACGCCTTCCCCACCTCCGTGCCCAGCACCGCCGTCCGGACCACGGTGCCCGCGAACAGCGCCTCGATGCGCTCGGTCGCGCCGACCGGGCCGGACAGGTACAAGGTCGGAGTCTTGCCGCGCACCGGCGGGGAGCCGACGACGCCGCCGTCCACGACGGTCGCGTCCGGTGCGAACAGGGCGGCGATCCGCTGCGTTCGCACGGGGTTGATGGCGTTCGCCTCCACGTACACCCCGGCGAAGCGGTGCCCGGCGACGTCGCGGGCCAGGTCCTCGGCTGCGGCTGGCGGGCAGAGGCTGATGACGATGTCGCTGCGGTCCAGCAGTTCGGCCAGCGTGGCCACGGGCGTCAGCCCGAACTGGGCGGCCCGTTCCACGGACGCGGTGCTGCGCCCGGTCTCGCACCACAGGGCCTCGGCCGCGTTGGTCGCAGCGCAGGCGGCGACGGCGGCGCCCATGCTGCCGGGGTGGAGGATGCCGACGGTCGGCTGGTCCACGGTGCTACTCCCAGGTTTCGTTGAGCAGGATGGTGATGGCGTCGGTGACGTCGTCGACGACGTGGTGAGCGGCGGGAAGTCCGTCGGGCCAGGGGCGTCCGCGCAGCCAGATGGTGCGCAGGCCGGCCTGGTGTCCGCCGCCGATGTCTCCGGTCGGGTTGTCGCCGATCATCCAGCCGCCCTCCGCGAGGCTGACTCCGCACCGAGCGGCACCGAGTTCGAAGAGACGCCGGTCAGGCTTGCGGATCTCCAGGTCGCCCGAAGCGGCGACGCCGTCAACCAGGGGGGCGAGGCCGGTCCTGGTGAGTTTGGCCCGCTGGATGTCGCCGGCCCCGTTGGTGATGATGCCGATCGTCCAGGCGGCCGCGCGCAGGCGGGCCAGGCCCTCGAGGACCTCGGGGCGGCAGGTGACGGCGGCCGACATGAGGTCGACGTACTCCTGCCACAGGTCCGCGGCCGATGCCTCCAGGCCGAAGGCGTCCCGCAGCCGGGCGAAGTCGTTGGCGGTCGCGCGGTCGGCCAGCTCGATGCGCAGCCACTGTCCGGCGTCTGGGGAGAGGGCGCGGGAGCGGCACAGGCACGTCAACGCGTCGCTGAGCGCCGACTGTCGGTCGGTCAGCGTGCCGTCCAGGTCGAAGAGCGCGAGTTGGGCGGTCACGGTCACGGACGATACCCGGCTGCTGTCGACCGGGATCCGTTGGCTGCCAGCTTCATTGTCTTGGGGGAGGAGTGCCATGGCAGAGCTGCGTGCATGCGGAGGTCGCGTGACGTTGGGGGAGCGGGAGGTCCGCTTCCTTTCGGAGATCCCGCACGGGTCGCCGTCGCTCGATGTGGACCTGGAGTGCGAGCTGGAGTGCGGACACAGGGGTCCGCACCACAGCATTGGGGACACGTCGCATTCGTTTGGTGCGGGGCGGCTAGCCAACGGCGAGGCCGTGGCCTGGTGGGTGCGTTGGGACGACTCCACTGGTCGGCGCGACGTGGTCCCTATGGGGAACTGCCCCGTGGAAACAGCTCGGGGTCAGGTCTTGTCCGAGGTCTGCATCTTGTTCGACAGGCACCCGGGCCGTCACACCTTCGAATGGGAGGCCCCGGGGTGATGGGCACGTTCGCGATGCTCCGGCCGCGTAGCTCCGGGTTCCGCAACAGCGGGGAGCGATCGAGAACAGATGTGACCTCCGCAGGCACCACGCTCGTTCTAGGTACCGAAGATCGCTTGGGTGATGTATGTTTTCGGGGATGGTTGCCTACGGTGGAGGTTCCAATGTCTGACCCGCTGAGGCGAATTGACGCCCTGGTGGAGGAAGACGTCCTCCCCGAGCCAGCCGTTCGGCAGCGCCTCAGGCTTGCGGCCGGCCTCACCCAGACCGAGGTCGCCGACGCTATCGGCGTGAAGCGCCTCGCGATCTCACAGTGGGAGGCTGGGCGAGCACAGCCGCACCGTGGAAATCGCCGTGCGTATGCCCATCTCCTTCGGCGGCTGGCGGAGAAGCATCCCGAGGCCGCTATCGAAGTGGCGTCCGATGAGGGATGACTTCACGGCCGTGGCCGCTTCCGCACATGCTGACGCCAGCCTCCGAAGGGGGGTTGGGATGACCTAGCGGCCATCGACCGCGCAGCCGAGAAGCGGATTTACCACCCGCTGGCCTCGCGCGGCCCGTCTACCGACCGGCTTACCACCGTGTCGGTCTCGCCCAGGTCCCAGTTCGCGCTGGTCCTGAGCTGCGGCTACCAAGCCGCTCGTTCCACAACGGCCCCTAACCAGGGCCATCCACAACCGGCCACTAACCACGGCCACCACAGCCAGATCAGTACCGCCCGCTTCACCGGAGCCCCCACCACAGGGGTCTTCGCGATCCGCAAGCAACCAAGAGAGAGGAGAAATCTCCCCCACCCGGTCGGTGTGTGCCCGCTTCTCACGAAGGGGGCGGGTCTCACCCATCTGCAAAAACATCCATCCGGCGATACGCCGACTGATACAGAGAGGCGGTCGCTCTCATAGTGCACGAGAGTGGTGTCCCCTGTCAGCTTGACCCTGTCCGTTTCACCCCAGTTCAGGCGCGGCGGTCGTCCCGTGTGACGGAATCGCCGTACGGTTCATCCCCTCTTTTCCTGTTCGTACAGGAAGAGGGTCTTCCGGTAGGAAGCTACAAGCACGGTACTTTCGGGGCGGTCTCGCCGGGTTCGCTCGCGGCGCTCGTACACCCGCTCGCGGACGTCGTCCGCAACTCCGTCGACGGGACCGTCCTCGGGGGCGGCTTCCCATGTGACGGGACGCGATCTGAAGTTGTTGCCCGCCGTGCGGGAGCGACGGGGGCAATCGGGGTTCGCCGGCCTCTGTCCACAGGCCGCCTCGTGCAGGCTCGGCAGGTGGATGACAAATCGAGCGTTTCGGCTGCTCAGGGGGGTGTCCGCTTTGGCGTGTACACCGGCCCCATGCAGACGCAGAAGATCGCGGCCCGTACGGGTTCCACTCTCGCCGGGGCGGGCCGGTGAGCGCCGTGGCGGCACCGGCCGCGCCCTCGCGCCCCCGTACCTTCGTCGGCGGGGCTGCACACCGTCGGCTGTGGTCGGTCCCGGCACAGGCCGGGCCGGTCGCGCGGCTGGAGGTGGGCAACCCGCTCCAGCTGACCGAGACGATGCGCACCCGGCTGCTCGCGGCTGTGCGCGCCCTGCTGTCGGACCCTGGCCTGAAGGGTGCGTCCGACCCGGTGCGCCTGGCGGCCGTCGTGCTGATGGCGAAGGCCAAGGTGGCGACGAACTACCGCGCGACCGTCACCGCGAAGGAGCTCGGTCGGTGGGTCGGGCTGAAGCCGTCCCGGATCGGACACCACGTCCTTCCGCAGCTGCGTGACCGTGGCGTGCTCGGCTCGAACGAAAAGGTCAGCCCGATCGGGCGGGTGACGGGCCTGAAGTGCTGGGTGATCCCGATGTACCGGGCGCAGCACGGCGGGGACCGTCGGCACGCCCTGGCGCTGTCGCGGGTGGAGCTGGTCGTGCTCCTGGCGCTGATCGAGGCGTTGTTCGCGCCGGGCTGGAATCACAAGGACGGCCGGGTGACCCCGGCCGGGATGCTCGCGGATCGTACGGGGCGCGGGGCAGCGACCGACCGGCTCGGGCTGCTGCTGATGGTGCTGTCCTCGAACGCGAAGGGCTGGCTGCCGTTGTGCTCGGGCAGCGTGGACACCGAGCGGGGCCGTCCAGCGGCGACGGTGGCGCGGCTGCTGGGCTGCTCGCCGGCGGGCGGGGCGAAGGTGCTCTCCCGGCTCCAGGAGCAGGACGTGCTGTCGGTGGACCGGCGGGATACGGCGTCGGGGCTGAACGCGCGCAGCCGGGTCCGGCTCCTGCCGGTCGCCAAGGCACACGGGATCGCCGTCCGGGAGGCCCGCGAGGTCGCCGACGCGGTGTTTTCAGACCTCGCCGTTACTGCATCCGGCGATCTTGAGGCGACGATGGAGGCTGTGACCCCTGTGGTTACTGGGGTTCAGGGCGCCGGGGAGGACCTGGAGGCAGGTTCGGCAGACCGCGCCGATGCTGCACACCTTCACGCCTCTCACGCTTCTGTGGTTACTCCCGGTGGGTCTCTCTCGCTCTCTGGTGGCTTTTCCGGCGAAGGCCGTGGTGGGTCCGGTGATCTGCCGGACCGCGCGTGCGTGCGCGAGGACGGCGGCCCGCTCCGCGGGGAACAGCCGAAGAAGTCCCCGTCGATCAGCAGCGAGAAGCCCGGCCTCGGGCCGGTGGCCGGTGCTCCGGTGCGGGTTGTGGACGGTGCGGGCCAGGGCAGGCAGCAGCGGGGGAGGGTGCCTGGGCCGCCGAAGGATCTGCGGGTCGTCCTGGCCCCGGTCGACCTGGTCTGGGCGCGCCTGGAGCGTCCGGCAGCCCGGAAGCTGGTGGAAGCCGCGGCGGGCAGCGAGCTGGAGCGGGTGATCGGTTTCGCCGGTCGCACGGATGCGCCGCAGATCCTGGCCGACCGGCTCGCCTGGCGCCTGGAGGAGCAGATGCGGCTGGGCAAGCCGATCGATGACCCGGTGGGCTGGCTGATCGGCCGGGCCCTGCCGCAGCGCCAGTTGTGCGCGGAGCCCCGGTGCGATGAGGGCGGGCTGCTCGACTCCGGCCGGGAGTGCCCGCGCTGCGAGGACCGGCAGGCCGACCGCCGTGCCCAGCGCCGCACGGTCGCGGCCGCCGTCGACGCCGCGATGCCGCACGCCTCAGAGACCGAGCGCCGTACGGCCACCGAGCAGCAGCTGCACCAGGACGTGAGCGCCGAAGCGTGGGCCAAGGCCCGGCGGTGGGAGCAGGTCCGTGAGCAGCGGGCCGCCGCAGCTCAGGCCCGTGTCGAAGCCCCGGCCGCGCAGCCGGCCGACGACGTCCCGGCCGCGCCGGTGGCTCCGGTCGTGCTGCCCGCGCCGCGCCCGGTCGCCGTCATCGTGGCTGCTCCGGAGCCGGAGGTCGCCGACGTCGACGACGACCAGGAGCTGGTCCTCGAGGAGCTCACTCGCGAGCAGGTCCTGGACTGGCGCTACCGCGCCGCTGCCGACCACCAGCTCGTCCACGACCACATCGACCGGTACGGCGAGCTGTCGGCGCAGCGGTTGTTCACCCGGGCGTTCGTTTCCCAGGTGCAGCGCCTGTCCGGCCTCGGGCACCTGAATCTCGGCTACTCCTACACCACCTGGGGGCAGGCGTGAGCGGCGGCGAGACGTCCGGCGTCGACCTGGCCCGGGTCGCGCTGCGGGCCGCGATGGAGGCGGCCCGCAAGAACGGCATCGGCCAGAAGGCCAAGTCGAAGCCGCGGCCGGTCCGTACGGTGCGGCGCGACGGGCGCGAGCCGATGGGCCTGGGCGCGGCGATCGGTGCGCTGGTCACCGAGCGGGCCTGGGAGCTCCCGGCCGCCGGCGCTTCCCTGCGCGAGCGGTGGGCGGCCATCGCCCCCGGCCTCGCCGGGCACGTCGCCGCCGTCGCGTACGACCCCGACTCCGGCCGGCTCACCGTGTGCCCGGAGACATCGGCCTGGGCGACGCAGGCCCGGCTGGAGCAGACCCGGGTCATCGCGGCCGCCAACAAGGCGGCGGGCCGCACCGTTGTGAGCTCCCTGCGGATCCTGCCCCCCGGCGCCGCGCCCGTCCCCGGCCCGGCCGAAGCTGCCCCTGCCCCGGCCCCGGCTGCGCCCACCGGCCCGGCCAGGACCCGGGAGACCGCGTGCGAGGGCTACCGCCGTGCGCTCGCCGCGCACCAGGAGGTCGCGCCACCGCGCCGGGTGGACCCGGGCATCGCGGAAGCGGTGGAACGGCAGAACGCCGCGCTGCGGGAACTGTCCCGCCGCGCGTTCCCCGAGGCCGACGTCGTCGTGCCCGACGATGCGCCGACCGCGTTCGACGCCAACCGCTCCGAGCGGCGCCGCCAGGCCGCGGTGACCCAAGCTGCGGCACTGCGACGGGCCCGAGCCGAGAAGGCCGGCCGTCAGATCGTTCCGCAGCACCTGGAGCGCACGGCGTGAGCGGGGCCGCCGTGCTGTGTCGGTTTCCAGTGGCTGAGCCGGTATCCGGTCATCTACCGGAGGTACGGATGGCTGATCACCCTCTCGTGCTCGGCAGCCGAGGCAGCCACAGTGGCCCGATGGACGCAGGACTCGCCGCCGTGCTCGGTGCCACCGTCGGAGCTCTCGGTACAGCGATGACGGGAGCCACGGCCGCGTTCCTCAGCCGCAGCACCGCCCGCCACCAGGTTCGCACCGACACTCTCCGGACCCTGCGGGACGCACGGCGAGCCACGTATGCCGGCTACGCGAAGGCCATCGACCACTACCTGGACAAGCTCGGAACCACACTGATCCTCTTGGAGCGGGTGGAGCGCCTCCCGGAGCAGCGCGAAGAGTGGGTGGAGAGTGCCCACAGACGCTGGATCGAGGCCCTCAGATACCGGCAGACCGAGGTGGACACCCAGAGGATCCTCCTACAGCTGGACGCCACGCCACAGGTGTCGGAGACGGCGTTACAGGTGGCCAAGTGGTGTGTCCTACTGAGCCGGTCGACCGGCCGCGCGATCGCGGATCTTAAGGGGCGCGACCTGGACACCGGCCCCCTTTCGCCGCCGTCGCCGGGGTACGCCCAACTGCTGGTGGCAGAGGGGTTCGACCCGGAGAAGCCCGACCTGGACCGTCTGCTGTCGAGAGCACGCGACGCTTACGGGGCCTTCCTGAGCATGGCGGCCGCTGACCTGGGGGAGTACGGGGTTCTGACCTGACGAGTCAGCCGCAGCGCGCCGTCGCCCGTTGTACGGACAGCAGGGCCTGGCGGAAGGATCCGCCGGGCCCTGCCCTCTTGCCGTACGCCCTCCGGCCCGCGAGAGTCGTCATCGTCGGGGTGGGGAGGAAGTCCAGTGGATGACCTGTTGGCCGTGCCACCTTGCGGAGGTGCCCCGCTGCAACGGGGCCTCCTGCGTTCTGCGGTGCGTGTCCGGACCGTTGGACCTGCGCCTCTCTTGTACGCGTACGGGCGGCCCGCGGGCCGCCCGTGTGCACGCGCACGTGGGAACGAGTCCAAGAATGGTGGGGATAATTAACCTCCACAAGGACTGTAGGCAGACAGTTCCCCGTGTCCAACCCGCACCGGGTGTGACCTGCGATTATGTGGCAGGTTCGTGGGTTGTTAAATGCGGTGGCGAGCCATCCTTTGAACAATTCCGTTCCGGTCGTTAAATAACAGGACGGCGCTTTATTTACGGCTTGCCTCCAATGGGAACTGAATCGGCATTGTCATGCGTAAGCGTGGGTAACGTGGGTTTCGCTGGCGCCCGTGGCTGCAACCACTGGCGTGAAGTCCCGTGCCCTGCAAGGCACTTGAGCACCAAGTTCCGGACCGCTAGCTGACCATCCGCCTTCTGTTGGGAGTCAACTTCCTTGTCGTACCTGCTTCCTGAGCCCGTTCCTGCTGCGCAGAACGGGCCGTGCGCGCACACCCCGGCGAGCACCGCCAAGTCCTCGCCCCTGGTCTCCTTACTCCTGCTGGTCATACTTCTGGCCGCGCTGTTCGTCCTGCTCGCCCGCGGGATGAAGCTGGAGGAGGCCCTCGCCGTCCTGGGGGCCGGCGGTCTGCTGGCCGCCGAAATGCGTCAGCGTCTGCTCTGACCCGATGCCCTGCCGGGGCCCGTCTCGCCGACGGGCCCCGGTCCTGTTCCGGGCTCGGGAAGGAGATGGACGCCGTGGCCCGTCCCATGAAGCAACTGCCCCGCACCAACGACCCACTGGTGGCCTTCGCGCGCGACCTCCAGGCGCTGCGCAAGGAGGCTGGCGACCCGCCGCTGGCGCTGATGGCCGAACACAGCGGGCTGTCCACCGCGACGCTGTCGAACGCCCACGCGGGCAAGAAGCTGCCCACCTGGGCGACCGTGAACGGTTACATCCTGGCCTGCGGCGGCAACCCCGAGAGCTGGAGTGCGCGCTGGGAGAGCCTGCGCCTGGCCGCCGCCGGGTTCTCCGGTGACCTGTGCCGCGAGGCCCTGAGCCGCTGGGAGCGCACCGGCCACCTCACCCCGCCGCACGCCGCCGACGAGGGCGAGCTGCTTGAGCTCCTGAAGACGCTGCTGGACTTCAACGGGCTCAGCCACCGCACCCTCGCCCGGCAGGCGCCTGGCTACTCCCATGTCACGTACGGGGCCGTCCTGCGCGGCGCACGCCCACTGAAGGCGAAGATCCTCTACCAGATCCTCATCGGCTGCGGCGTCTACTCACTGCAAAGCCAGGAGGCATGGTTCCACCTCCTGAGCAGCTTCTCCTGGAGGGAAGGCGTCGAAGGGGGCAAGCTGCTGGCGCGGGTGGACCAGCCCCTGCGGTTCGCCGGCGACATCGACCTGAAGATGCTCAAGACCATCCTCGAACGCCTCGAGCGCGGCCGCGGGCTGTTCGCCGCCGACATCGTGTCGCACGACAGCGTCAATGCCCTGCGCACCGCGTACGAGGACATGCTGGCGCTGCTGCTGTCCTCGCTGCAGCGCTCCCACGTTCAGCTGCCACCCAAGCTCGGCTACGCCTTCAACCGGGTCGTGAACGAGCTGCGCAACAGCTCGATCCCCAACCCGGCCGCCATCGCCGCCCTCGTCCCGCTCGCCATGCCGTTCCACCCCCGCCTGCGCACCCGGGTTGTCATGGCGCTCAAGAACGCGGGCGAGCTGCTGCGCCGGGCAGAGGCCGGCGAACTGAACCTCCGGGGGGTGGCAGGGCTCCGGCTTCCGCTACCGCCGCCTTTGCAGGTTCAGCGCACCACGCCGACCGCCTCGTAGTTCCCGAGCGCGTGACCGGCGCCGCGGTCTCAGCCGGTGACCGGCTGCGGGGTGCCGGTCCTGCTGTGCTGGGCGTCGAACCCGTCCAGGGCCGCGCCCAGGCGGGCGGCGACCTCGGGCAGGGTGCCCCTGCGGTTGGCGAGTGAGCGCAGGTACGGCTCCGCTCCCTGGAGCAGGCCGGAGCGGGGATAAAGCGTCACCAGGGCGCGGTGGGTGCCGCGCTCCAGGTGATGGCTCCAGGAGTCGACGTCGACTTCCCCCTCCGGCGCGGCGACGTGGCCGTCGACGAAGCCGCCCTGGGTGGTGGTGCAGCAGTTCCAGCCGTAGTCGATGACGCACCGTTCGCAGGCGAGGGTGCCGCGCATGTTCGGGTAGCGGCGCTGCCACTCGCCATCGAGGGCGATGACGTCCCCGGCGAGCGGGATGTTCTTGGTGCACAGACAGCACCTGATGCGGAACGCGACGGACACGGTAGAGCTCCCAATCACCTTGCGGGCCGGACCTGCTCAGCCTGGCAGCCGGCCCCGGTGCTGCTCCGTCGCCATGCCGCGCCCGGCACCTGCAACACGCGGTGCAACAGCCGCGTGCAACGCACCCTCTGTTTCGGCTCTGACCTGGACGAACAGTTGTTGCGCCGCTTACCCGCCCCCGTGTTGCACTCAAATGCGCGCGATTCAATGCGCGATTGAGCGCGCGAATCAATGCGCGATCGGGTATGCTGTCTATTGGAGGTGACCTCTGTGTCCACTGAGAACGAGCTGTTCAGCGCCGTTGATGCGCTGCTGGAGCAGGTTGCGCAGGACGATCTGCCGGACCCTGCGGAGCGCAAGCGTCTGCGGGAGGCGGCGGGCCTGAGCCAGGCGCAGATCGCCACGGCGCTGGACGCCCGCCGTGAGGCCGTAGGGAACTGGGAGACCGGCCGGACCGAGCCGCGGCCGCCGAAGCGCGCCGCGTACGCCCGGCTCCTCGAGGGCCTCGCCGCCCGCTTCCCCGTCCCGGCCTCCGAAGCGCCCGCCGCCGCCCCGGCGCCCGTGGTCCCGGAGGCGTTCACCGGCCCGGCCCTGGAGCCGGCCCCCGCGCCCGCCGCTGTGCCGCCGTCCCGTCCGACGAAGGAGACGGGCAGCACCGCCAGGCCGTCGACGACGTCGCGGCGCCCGGGTGCGAAGAAGGCGGCGGCGAAGACCACCGCGGCGGCCGCCAATCCGCGCTTCGAGAACGGTCCGCTCGCGGTCATCGACTGCGAGGACGGGCAGGTGTCGGCGTACTGCGTCGGCGGGCTGGTCCTGGACGTGCCCGCCAAGTCCATCCCGGCGCTGGTCGACTGGACGCTGGCCGAAGCCCGGCTCGGGCAGGCCCGGCTGCACCGCAACGGCCGCGACGCCGACCCGATCCTCGTCCTCACCGCGTCCGCACTGGAGCGCTTCGGCCTGCCGGTCGCCCTGTCGGAGGAGGAGCGGCACGCGAGCCGACTCCCGTCCGGCCACAAGGTGGTCAAGCAGATCGAGAAGGCCGGACTCCAGATGAGCCAGCGCGGCTTCGGCCCGTGGGCCCGGGTCTACCGCGACCCCGAGGGTTCCCGGCGCCGCTGCGTCCAGCTGTGCATCCTGCCCTGGAACGCGCTGGACGCCCGCGAGTGGGACAAGAAGGACGACCCGCAGCTGCCGACGATGCACCCGGCCGAACTCGTCCAGTACCTCGGTCTGTACGCGGCCCGGGTGATCACGCCGCGCGGCAGCACCGCGACGACCGGCCTGGAGCTGATGACCGCGCTGCGCCCGCCCACCCGCGCGCAGAAGGACGAGGCGACCGGCGAGTTCAAACCGGCGTACAACGACGACGCGATCACCGCCAAGTACGACGTCGTGCCGTGCGAGGTCCCCGACGAACACCCGATCCTGAAGGACGCGGGGTTCGCCCGGCACCACCTCCGTACTCCGGCAGAGATGCTGATGGAGGAGCCCTACGACTGGTGCCGGCCGCTGACCGATGAGGAGTGCGTCAACAAATACCTGGTCGTCGTCGACCTGAACATGTCGTTCGCCGCGGCCGCGAACGGGCTCACGGTCGGGCTGAACGGGCCGACCCACCTGGAGAACAACCCGGCGTTCGACCCGGCGCTGCCCGGCTCGTGGCTGGTCGACCTGAGCCACGTCGACCTCTCCCGCGTACGGGTCAACGGCCGCACCGTCGACGGCACCCTGCTTCCCTCACCGTTCACGCCGACCGGCGAGCGGCCCGAGGGCCCGGCCTGGTACGCCACGCCGACCGTCGCCTACGCGGTGGAGCTCGGTTTCGACGTCGCGCCGATCGAGGCGTACGTGCGCACCCAGACCGGCCGCTACCTGGACGCCTGGTACAAGCGCCTGCGCGACGCGTACACCGCGACCATGGCCGACATGGACGTCACCACCGACCTCGGAGAGCAGGAGTTCCTGGAGGCGATGGGGCGGCGCAAGCAGGTGGACCCGACGATGGCGCTGCTGGAGACCGCGATCAAGGCGACCGCGAAGGGCGCGATCGGCAAGCTGCGCCAGCGCAGCCGGGGCCAGGTGCCGTACTACGAGCCCTACCCGGCGCTGGACCGGTGGACGTGGCGCCCGGACATCCGGGCGGCCGTGCTGGCCAACCAGCGCACCGGCCTGCACCGCAAGCTGATGAAGACGGCGGCCGCCGCCGACCTCTACCCGGTCGCCATCGGCACCGACGCGATCGTCTACCCCTCGCCGGGCCCGTCCCCGCTGGACGTCCTGCCGCGCACCGAGGAGGGCAAGCCGGCGCCGGGCACGTTCCGGCTCGGAGTCTCGCCCGGGATGGTGAAGCACCAGGGCACCCAGACCACCTTGTGGGCGGAATCCCAGTTCGAGGAGCGCGGCGGCGTCTTCAACATCTCCAACCTCATCAAGACCGACCAGAGCGCAGGAGAAGGGGAGTAGACCGTGGTCGATTCACTCGGGGACAGCCTGGACCGCGCGCTGGAGGGGGCGTTCACCCGCCGTATCCCGCAGAGCGCTCAGGCGCAGATGAAGTACCTGGTCAAGCAGCTCAAGGGCACCAAGGCCGCCGCCCAGGCGCTCGGGATCTCCCAGCGCACGGTGGAGCGGTACGTGTCGGGCAAGCTCAAGCGGCCCCGCCAGGACCTGCGCGGCCGCCTGGAGCGCGAGGTCAAGAAGAGGTGGCAGCCGCAGATCCGCGCGAAGGCGAGGAAGAAGGCGGCCTCCACCGGCGGCCTGGTCGTCTCCACCCGCGCGCGGTTCGGGTTCACCGCGGCCTCGGGCACGACCGACGACGCCCGGATCCGCGACATCACCCAGGCCCTGCCGCCCGAGTTCGCCGACCAGCTGTTCAACGCACGGGAGCAGGGCAAGACCGAGGACCAGCTCCGGCAGATCGCCGCCGACGGCCTGGCCCGGATGTACTTCCGCGCCAACAACAGCAGGGCCCATGGCCTGGGCGTGGAGTTCACCGACGTGGAGCGGCTCGAAATCGATCTGTGATCACCCGCCCACGGCAGGGGCCCCGAACCGCGTGCCGGTTCGGGGCCCTCGTCATCTGCCGACGGGTCAGCCGGTGTCGGCGTGCCGGTCGGCCGCCCTCTTCCTGGCCTGCTGCAACTGCTCGTACGTCGCGGCGTGCAGCGTCTCCATCCGGCTCAGCGCCGTCGCCGTGTCATCCGGCTTCATCGCGCCGCCGGCGAACTCCACCAGGAGCTCCACCATCAGGTGGTTCTTCCAGTGCCGCAGTTCCGCCTCGTTCACGAGCTCCGGACCGGCGGCCATCATCAAGTCGGCCAGGCGCCCCTGCGCCCGCCACGCCCGTCGCCGACGCCACCCGCCGCCGCCCGGCCGGTTCAGATTCCGCAGCTTGCGGATCTGCTCCACCATGGCCCTGATCTGCGTCTCCTGCTCAGGCGTCCACTCCTGCCCAGCCCTCTCATGGAGGGCCTGTACGGCCTCCTGAGCGGCCTGGACATCGTCGCCCGACCCGTCGCCGCTCAGCTGCTCCACGGCCTTCCTGAGCGACGCCTGCGCCGCAGTCGCGTCGTCCTGTTCGGACATGCTCACCCCTCGTTCTCCGGAACGCGCAGCATGCCCGCCGCGCGGCGCCCCGGGCAATCGGACCAACCGGCCGGGACGGCGGGCTACTGCGGGTCCACCTCACCCGGAGCAGCCGTCGTACGGCGTCGGCGGATGACGTCCGGCAGCTGGCGGGAGGCGGCGGCCGGGATGAAGAACAGTCCGGTCATGCCGAGCGCGGTCACGGTGGCGCTCAGCAGGCCCACCGAGAACGACGGGTCGTCGACCGAGGCCACTCCGCAGAACACGGAGAAGACGGCGACGAACGCCAGCGAGGCGAGGATCCACCGCTCCCGCAGCGGCGAGCGGGTGCCGGCCACCACCGCGCCCCACCACACCCAGCCCGCCGCCACGCAGAACAGCACGGCTGCCGGCGGCAGCAGGACCGGCGGCGCCCACCGCGCGATGTCGCCGCGGGGCAGCTGCTGCCCGGCCTGGTAGCCGACCTGGACCAGCCACACCAGGTACACCGGCACCTCGATCGCGATGACCACCCACATCAAGACCCGCAGACCCCGTAACGCGCCGCGCTCGCTCATCCCTTGGCCCTCCCCCTCGATCATCAAGTCCAGGGGAACGTAGCGGCCTGGCACCGGCGCTCACCAGGGCGCGTCACCCGCAGGGGTGGAGATCAGCCGTAGGAGCGTTCCGTCGTCGTCCTCTGTCCACAGGTCCGGTCGGGCCTGATGATCACATGACTGATGACGACGTGAAGCGCGCGGCCCGGACCCGCGCCAAGATCATGGAGGGCTTCGCCCGTGCGGAGCGGAAGCTATTCACCCGGCCCGCACCGGCATCACCAAACGTGCAGATGCGATTTCTGCGCAAGCGGGAACGAGGTTCCACCAAGTCCCTGGCGGAGCGGCTGGGCGTCTCCCGCAAGACGGTGCAGCGCTACCTCTCGGGTGCCTCCACCAAGCCGAACAAGCGGCTCCAGGCCGCTCTGGTGCAGGAGACCGAATCGGAGTGGCAGCCCCAGGTCAGGGCACAGGCAAGGCAGCGCGCGGCGTCCTCTGGCGGCCTGGTGATCTCCTGCCGGGCGTACTTCGGCCTCGGTCCGGAGGGCACCTCGGACGCGGGCCGGGTCCGGGACATCACGGTCGCCGTCACCCCCTCCCACGCGGCCGCCATCATCGCCGCACAGGAGGAGGGTGCGACGCTGAGCGATCTGCACGACGCCGTCGCTGAGGCCATCGCGGACGCCTATTTCCGTCAAGGCGGTGGCGGCCGGGCGGGCCTGGAGGTGAAATTCGCCGACGTGGAGTGGTTGAACATCACGTTTTAGCCGCACGGAATTCGCGCCTGCGATAAACCTGTCTGTGAACGCGGCGCGGGTGCGCGGCGTCCGAATTCCCCGTCCCTTTCCTATGCCGATTGAGAGGCCCGCGTGAGTACCCCTGTCTCCCCATCCCGTCGCCGTTCCCGCGTCCCCGCGCCCGGCGCGGCGGCGCTCCGTCAGCCCGTCGACCGGGCGAAGGTCGGCCGCGGCTCGGTCCGCCGGCGCGCCACCGGGATGACGGCCACCGAGGCCGCGGCCGCCCTCGAGGACGCCCGGCTGCAGCAGCACCTCGACCGCGACCGCGAGGACCTGGCCGCCGACGAACGCGGCCCGGCCGAAGTCGGCGAGTGGGAGCGCATCGCGCAGCTGCTCGCCACCACCGGCGGGACGTACGACCCGGCGTCCGACGCCGCCGTCCAGGACGAGCTCGCCGCCGAAGCCGCCGCGGCCGCCGAAGCCGAACGCCTGGACCTTGAGCTGGAGCAGGATCTGGAGCGCCAGGAGCAGCTGCACTCCAACGGGCTGCCCGAGCGCGCCCACCTGCTGATGGCCCTGGAGAAGGCCGGCCTGCTCGGTACGACCGGCACGCACTACGGCGCCGAAGGCCCGCTCGTGCTGCACGAGCCCGAGGACCGCCACGCCCTCGACTACCTGAACGAGTACGGCGAGTTCTACGAGATGTTCCGCATCCTGGAGGGCTACGGCATGGCCCCTCCGAGGGATCCGGACGCCGTCCCCGCGTCGGTGCGGGCACACAGCGCGCTGCTGAGGGCCATGGCGAAGGCCGGGACGCTGGAGGGCTTCGACGTCGGCCACGCGGTGCGCCTGGCGCAAGCCGACCCGGCCGCCGTCCTCGCGCTCGCCGCCTGGATCGAGGCCCGCGGCCGGAGCAGCCGGTGAGCGCCGCCGGCCCCGTGGTCGCCACGTGGGTGCAGTCGACCGGCTGCGGCACCCGGCACGAAGAGCTGACGGCCGACGGCCAGGTCCACGTCGACTACACGCCGCCGCTCGGGGAGCCCTGGTTCGAGGGCGACGACGACCCCGATTACAACCCGATCTGCTCGTGCCCGCGCTTGCCGCGCCAGTTCTGCATGGAGTGCGCCGGCTGCGCCGCCTGCGGGCAGTGCACCGGCCCGCACGTCTGGCCCCCGCTCCAGACCTGATCGCCCCTGTCACGCTCACCGAGCGTCACACTCAGGTGTCACGCTCCCCTGTCACGCTGCCTGTCACGTCGCCGGAAGGCCGCGTGACAGTGCCCGCTCGAAAGCCGTTCAATTCGGACATTAGGGCGCGGGATCGGCCCGGAACCCCCTCTCCGGGCCGTTTCCGCGTGACAGGCGCGACAGCGTGACACCCCCACCGGGCGGTGATCACACTCCGTGTCGGGCGGCATCGAGTCTGACGCGCCGGCCCCGCGCCCTGCAGAGCCCGCCGGGCCCGTTCGTCCGTACCGGGGTCCGGTGCCCCGGCCCGGCGCTACCGTGGTGGCACACGCCAGAGAGAAGCCCAGGAGCCCCGGATGAGCCAGCAGCCGGCCCCCGCGCCCGCCCGCCAGCCCCTCGATGAGCACGCCGCCGAATCGGTCCGCGCGTACGCGGCCGACCAGCGCGCGAAGGTCGACACCCTCGCCTCGGTGCTGGAGGACATCGCCGCCAACGGCTACCCCTCGCCCGAGTCCGGCGTGCCGTGGGAGACGGCCCGCGACGCGCACCTCGCCCGTCTTGCTGACGAGCAGCCCCGTGTCGCCTGAGCACGGCGCGCGCCGCTCGCGCGTGATCACGGTGGAGCCCGCGCTCACCCAGCTGTCCAAGCTCACCGCGTCCGAGACGCACCGCCTGGACCGCGCGATCGTCGCGATCAGCGTCAACCCGGAGCTGGGCACCGAGGTGCCCGGCACCCTGCTGCGCGACTACGCGGACGAGATCGACGGTGTCCGGGTCATCTACTTCGTGACGGCCCTGCGGACGATCACGATCGTCGCTTACGTTGAGGCGTAGGGGCCTCCCGAGCACCGATAGCAGCGCCCCGGACCGCGAAGGTCCGGGGCGCTGCTGTGTGTGTGCTGCCACCGTGCAGCACGTGGTGCTGCACGGTGGTCGTGGGGTGCTGCTCGGTGAGTGGGTGGTGGTGTTCTGTGGTGCCGGAGAGCGATGACATTTCGAGGCCGGCCCCGGGCGGGACACGGGTGCTGCACGGGTAGCGGCCCCTTGCAGCAAACGGTCGTTCGTCTGCTGCAAGGGGCCGCTGCATCGGGTCAGCTGGTGGTGCCGGTGGCCCACCGCTCCAGGTCGCTCACCGGGTTCCGCAGCAGGGTGCGGCGGCGGGACTGCGCGGTCGCCCGGCTCTCCAGGTGCATCGCCGCAGCCAGGTCGGCGTGCGAGACGTCCTTGGCGGCGGGCTGGCGCAGGGAGGCGTCCCGTACGGCCTCCAGCCGCTCCAGGAGCCCGGTGGTGCCCTCGATGGCGGCCGCGAGTTCGGCGGCGCTCGCGCGGCCCGTGCGCAGCAGCGCCAGGCCGTGCAGTGCGGTGGCGAGCAGCGCGGCCAGCTGCTCGCCGTCGCTGCCGAGCGCGGCGACGTCCTCGGCGGCGAGCGGGACCAGGAGCTGCTCCTGGCGGTGGTTGTCGGACGCGGGGTCGGTCACCGCGGTCTCCTTCCTCGGGTGGCTCGGTCAGCGGTCGGCGACGGTCCAGCCCTGGCCGGGCCGGTTGCGGATGATGCCGCCGGGGGTGTGCAGCTGCCCGCCGCCCGCGCCCAGGCCCAGCGCGTCGATCTGGTCCAGCAGCGCGGCGGCCTGCTCCGCGAGCTCGCGGGCCTGCGCCTGGCGGGCGCGGAGTTCTTCGGCGGTTCCGGTGAACACGGTGTCTCCTTCGTGGGTGTCGGGTGGTGGCCGGCGGGCGGGTCTACAGCCAGCGGAAGAGGTCGCGGACCTGAGAGGCCGCGCCCGAGAGGTTGTCGGCGTCCAGGCGGGCGTCGAAGTCGTACGGGTCCTCGCTCTCGTCCATGACGTCCTCGGACGCGGCCGCCAGGACGTCGGCGAACCGCTCGTGAACGGCCGCCTCCTTCAGCGCCTGGACGACGGTGTCGCGGTCGGCGGTGCCCCGCTTGATGGCGTCGGCGAGCAGCCCCAGCGCGGCGGCGGCCGCCGGGGCCAGGTACGCGAGCTCGCTGTCGACGGCGCCCCGGTCGGCGCGGGTCTCGATGGCGGTGATGTCGGCGACCTTCACGATCTCCGTGGACGTGCGCTCCATGACGGGACTCCTGTCTCTGCTGGAAGGGCTCAGGCGGTCCGGCTGAGGTAGCCGGCGGCGACGTCGACGAAGGAGTCGTGGGCGACCTTCGCGGCTTCCCGGGCGGCGGTCAGGTCCTCGGTGGTGGCGTACGCGTCGCGCAGCGCGTACGTCCGCGCGATCATCTCGTCAGCCGCGGCGCGTACCGCCTGGTCCGCGAAGAGGACCCGCAGTGCGACCAGCGGGCGGGTGACGGCGGACCGGGTCATGTGGCTCTCGCCGCGCAAGGCCTCGATCCGCTCGGAGCCGGCCTGCTTGAGGACGGCGTCGCCGCGCATCCACATCGCACGGCGGTGGTCGCTGGCGGCGCAGGCGAGAGCGGTGACGGCCTCCAGGCGATCGCGGCGGATCGCCTCGCCGTGGGTGACGCGGACGGACCGCTCCGCGGCGCGCTCCTGGAAGCGGCCGCTGACGATTGAGCCGAGCAGCGTGCCGACGATGGCGAGGGCGGCGGTGACGAGGGTGACTAACACGGTGGGTTCCTCCCCTGTATGAACTTCAATACATGTATTGAAGTTCATACAGGGGAGGCGGCACAAGAGGGCCGCCCATGATTCTTTTCGTGAGGCTGTGAGCTGCGCGTTTCCCGCCCGCGGGAACCGTGTACGCGTATCTGACATACGCGTCCCATGCGGGAGGGGAGAGCCGCGCCCGGCCGCGATGAAGGCCGGCGCCAAGCTTTCCCCTCCAGGGGAACGATGTGCGCCGGCCCCGTGCTGCCTCCAGCGCAGGGGTTGGTCTTGGTGTCGTCTGCGCGCCCATGGCAGCCCGCTCACCTGCGGCTTTCCCCTCCAGGGGAACGTTGTTCCACCTGGGCGTGGACAAGTTGGCCAACCCTGCGTGGACAAACTTCCGGCCGGGGAGGGCGCCGACCTGCCGGCTTCCCGCCCAGGGGAACGATGTACCGCCCTCAACGCGCACGAGAGCGGCGCCGCCCCCACCGAAGGGGGCGGCGCCGCTGATGTCGTGTCACCCGGCCGGGCGGGCGGCCGGGCGGCCGGTCAAGCGCTGCGACGTGCAGGCACGGCGGCCAAGTGCCGCTGCGGGGCAGGCGGGGCGGGGGGCGGTGCCGGGGCGGCCAGCGCGCCGGCCTTGATGGCGTTGGTCGCCTCGCGCAGCGCCTCCTCCATCTCCTCCTGGGAGGCGTACCCGGCGAAGTACGGGTGGATGAAGTAGCTGCGGTAGCGGCCCTCGGGCCGCAGGACCACGTTTCGGTCGACCAGGTGACTCATCGCGATGGACGTGCGGTTCTTGCTGAGGCCCACGCGCGCCCGCAGTTCGGCCTGTGAGGCGTTCACCTCGCCGCCGGGGTGCTGGACCTCCATCATCGCGCTGAGCAGGTCGTAGTCGGCCTTGGAGAGCTCTAGGCGGTGCAGCTGCGCGAACCCGAGGTGAGCTTGGATCAGCATGCCTCTTCCTCCACGTCGTTGTCGCCGAACGCCAGCTGCCGCGTGCGCGGTGCCGGTGGGGCTGGGGCCGTGAACTCCGGGAAGCTCTCGCTCGCCGCCTTCTCCAGCGCCATCACATCTTCCCGCATTTCCGGGAAGTGCTTCCTGAGCGCGGCCCTGGCGTCCTGCCGCAGCTGCTCCAGGGCCTCCTGCTGGAGGTCGCCGTTGCCCTTGAAACAGATCAGCGGGTTGACCACGATCAGCGAGTTGGGGCGGCGCTGGAGCATGTGCCAGTTCTCCAGGTTGCCCAGCGCCCGGGTGACGTTCGCTCGCTCGACTCCGAGGTGCCGGGCCACCTTGATGTGGGTGATCTTCAGGCGTCCCTCGACCTGGCGGCCCATGCAGAACAACAGGACCGCCGACTGCACGGGCGACATCCCGTACCGGGCGATCAGCACGGCCAGGACGTCGGAGAGGAAGGCGTTGCTGACCATGCTGTAACCGCTGCGGCCCCACGCGTCGTGCGGAGCCCGGTACGTGTAGTCGACCTTCGCGGACCGCACCGGCCGACCGGGCTTCGGCGGCGTACGGTCCAGCGCCTGGGCGAAGCTGTCCGCCAGCGGCGACGTCACGGGCTCACCGCGGTCCGCTGACCGCCGGCCCCTACTGGTGGAGCGACTCGCGTCCCCGGGCACCTTGGCTCCTGCTGCTCGATCTCGTGTGGTGCCCCGGACCCTAGCCGAGATTGTCCCCGCCCAGAGGGACCTTTGTCCCTGTCGGCGTGGCCCCCTGGTGTCGACGCCGACACATGCCCCTCCATGAGCTGACGGCCGAATACGGGCCTGACCAGGCCGAACGCATTTTGTACCTCTTTCCGGGGCCAAATCGGGTCCGGCTGTGTCGGAGGAGGCACAAAACCGCAAGGATGGGCCTTGACCCTGATCCTGGACACACGAGACACTGGATCCTGAGGATCTGAGAACGGACATCTCGTGGTCATGAAGAACTACCCGCTGGAGTTCAAGGCGGACGCGGTCGCGCTGTACGAGTCGCGGCCGGAAGCGAAAATCGGGTCGTCGCGGCCGATCTGGGGATCAACCCGGAGACCCTGCCGGAACTGGGTGAGGGCAGCCGGGGTGAGCCGTCCCAGACGACGGACGCAAGAACCGGCCCAGCCGCCGGTACCGCTGGAGGCGGAGAACGCCGCCTTGCGAAGAAGGTCCGCGAGTTGGAGGAGGAACGGGAGATCCTGCGGAAGGCGGCGGAAATATTTCGCCCGAGAGACGCGCTGGTGAACCGCTTCCAGTGTGTCGCCGACCTCCAGCGCCGTCACGGCGTGAAGCGGCTCTGCAGGATCCTCGGCGTCAGCCCACTCGAGCTTCTACTACTGGCAACGGACAGCCGCTGACCAGGCCGCCCGGCAGGTGGCCGACGCCCGCCTGGCGGCCCGGATACGGGCGGTGCACCAGGAATCGGACGGCACCTGCGGAGGCCCGGGGATCACCGCCGAGCTCCGCGAGGAGAACGGTGTCGCGGTCAGCCACAAGCGCGTCGCCAGGATCATGCGGGCATCCAGGATCAAGGGATCCGGTTGCGGCCTCGGCACCACACCACCGTCTCTGACCCGGCCGCGGCCAAGGCCCCGGACCTGATCGGCCGCGACTTCACCGCGGACAAGCCGAACACGAAGTACGTCGGTGACATCACCTACCTGCCCGTCGCCGGCGGGAAGTTCTGCTACCTGGCGACCGTCATCGACCTCGCATCGCGCCGTCTCGTCGGCTGGGCGATCGCCGACCACATGCGCGCGGATCTCGTCACCGACGCCCTGGCAGCGGCGATCCGCACCCGCGGCAGCCTTGCCGGATCGATCATGCACACCGACCACGGGGCCCAGTACACGAGCAGGAGTTTCGCCGAAGCCTGCGGGTCAGCAGGGGTGCGGCGAAGTATGAGCGCGGTCGGGTCCAGCGCGGACAGCGCACTCGCCGAGTCCTTCAACGCGACCTTCAAACGCGAGACCCTGCAAGGACGAAAGAGCTGGCCGACCGAGCGCGAGGCCCGACTCGACGCCTTCCGATGGCTCCACCGCTACAACACCCGACGCCGACACTCCCGCCTCGGACAACGACCACCGATCACCTTCGAAAACGCCCTCCGCCACACACCAACTACGCTGGCACAAGCCGCATAACCCGTGTCCAGAATTCGGGGTCAAGGCCCGGGCTCGGTCTGGGCATCTATGCTGCGATACGCGCCCATGCCCAGGCAGCCACGTCGTGTGCCGGGAGCCTGCCGGCCATACTCAAGAAGCTGACTGAATGATCGCTCACGACGAAGGGAACAGTGCCGTGACGCCGCGTGTGTGGGAACGACTCCTTGGCGGTGGCCTTTTGTTCGGTGCCTTTCTGATGCTTGTGATCAGGTTCGGCACCTCACGGTCGGACGGCTCGTTCGGCACATTCGCAATTGCTGTGGCCCTCGGGGGCGCAGGCGTGTGGCTGATCGTGGAACCCACCTCTTCAGGAGGTGGTGGCTCCCTCCCAGCCATCGGATACCACACGAACGAGGACGACCGGGCCACCACCCCCTTGGCCTCGATCGTTCATGAGTCCTCGTCGGTTCACTGACGGGGACTCTTGCTTGCGAGCTGCGGAATTTCGAGGCTGGGGCAGGTTGGCGGCCCGGCTGTCGCGTCAGGTGGGCGTCAGGGTTCCACGGCTCCCGGGATGTTGCTGTGGCTCGTCGGGACGGTCGGAGTTGCTGGTCAGCCGGGGTTCGGCAGGGCTGCGAGTCGCTGGATCGCGCGGGTGATCACATCTGTCCAGGGCCATTGGGCGGTGAGGCGGAGCCAGCGGCGGCGGCCGGTGGTGACCAGTTGGGCGGCGGCGGAGAACAGCCGCAGGCGGAGCTTCTTGGGTTCCCAGCGGCGGGTTTTGCTGGTCAGGGCGAGCATGGGCATCCAGGCGAGGAGGCCGAGTGCGAGGGAGACGATCTCCAGCCAGATCTGGTTCTGCGCGGTGTCGTGCAGAGGCAGGTTGCGCAGGCCGGTGTCGCGGGCGTTTCGGATCCGGTCCTCGCAGCGGGCCCGCCGGCGGTGACGTAGTTCCAGGTCGGCGAGCTGGCCGCCCTTGGTGTTGGTCGCGAAGCAGGTCAGCCGTAGTCCGTCGAGGTCGGTGAAGCGCAACTGGGCGCCGGGGTGGGGCCGTTCCTTGCGGACGATCAGCCGCATGCCCCTGGGCCACGTGCTCAGGTCGGGCATGTCGGTGATCTCCGCGACCCAGGCGCCGGGCCGCTCGGTGCCGTCGGCGTCGTAGGCCGGTGTCCATGCCTTCTTCGGGATCTTCAGGACGGCTTGGTGGATGACGTCGGTGATGGTCATGCCGACGGAATACGACAGCCACCGGCCCCGGCGGGTGAGCCAGTCGAGGAAGGCGTGGGTGCCGCCGGCGGAGTCGGTGCGGATCAGTGTCTGCCGGCCCCGCCGCAGATGTTTGGGGAGTTGGGCCAGGGCGAGTTGGGTGGTCTCGATGTGATCGCTCGCGGTGTTGGAGCCGGCGTTGCCGGCCCGGCAGCGCGGGCGAGATCCACAGGATCTCTCCGGCTGGGTCGGTGACGACCTGCACGTTCACCCCGTGCCGCTTGTGCTTCGCCGAGTAGTCGGCCTTGCCGTCGCCGACGCGGTCGCACTCGGCGAGCGTGCCGTCCAGGAGGACGAATTCCGGGTCGTGCGAGCGCAGCGTCTTGAGCAGGCCCGGTGCCTGGTCGGCGAGCAGGCCGGTGACGGAGGTGACGTAGGCATGGGCGGTGCCGACGGATATCCCAAAGCCGGCGGCGATGCGGGCGAGAGTGTCGTGGCGGCGCAGGTACACGAGTGCGACCAGCGCACGACGGTGCGGCGAGTTTGCACCGGCGGTCACCCTCACGGATGACGATGAGCATCGCGACCCACTCGACCAGGGCGTGAGGCAGGTCGAGTGCGGCAGGATACGGAACCAGCAGGGCTCCTGTGCTGCTGAGTTGAGACGTCGAACACCTCCCTCAACGGCGCGGGAGCCCTGTCCGTTGCGCACCCCGACCTTCACACCGCTCCGTCACCCGATCGGTGGCCACGCTGAAAACGCTCAATGAACGCAAGGACCTGACCAGTTTCCGAATCGATGACCGCTCGGAAGCCGGGATCAACAACATCTGGATCGAGCGGACGATCAAGAACAACAGCGGTGAGAAGTCCAATTACTCCTGGGACTGGGAGGCCGTGGACGCCAGCGGTACCCGTGTCGCGCACAGCACTCAGTTCGTGACCGACGTCCAGCCCGGCCAGACTTCCAAGGGCGAGATGCCCACCGTCCTCCAGAGCACCGACGGCGTGAAGCTGAATGTCACTTCCTTCCAGCGCACCGCGGCACCCTGACGGTTGTTCTGAGGTTCGGGATCTCACATATCACTGTCGTGGGAGCTGGCCGCTTACGCCGCCCATTCCAATCCGAGGTTGGCGAGGGCGGCGAGCTGGGTGGTGTCGAGGCGGTCACGTCGGGATTTCTGGTTGCTGACCCAAACGCCCAGCCGAACGGCGGTCTCTGTGCCGCTGCCTGCCTCTACCAGAACCTTTGTGTGCTCCCTGGGCACGACGGTCTTCCCTTCGCGTTGGATGTACTGGCGCAGGGCTGCCACGCCTCGTGTGAACGCGTCGGAGCCTTTCGCTGCTCCGGTCTTCGTACCGGCCGGCACCGGGGCCTTCCGCACCCGTACAGTCGCTGCTCGCACACCGAGTTCGCCTAGGCGCCGCTGCTGCTCCGGATTCGGCCGTGCCCAGTCCCGGGCTTGCCGGGCGACCCAGCGCCCGATGTCGTCGCCCCGGTGGGTGACGCCGGGCTGGACGTCCTTGAGCGCGCCGCCGACGTTCAGGAGGCCGGCCAGGCCGACGTAATGGCGTTGCCAGTCGACGGTCCAGCCCAACTGTCCGGGGTTCCAGTCGGGGTCGATCGCCGTGAGCTGCTCGGCACGCCGCTGCGCGTGAGCAGGGTCTTTGCCGAGTCCTTCGGGCCGCCGGAGGTTGGTCAGCCATTGGCCCACGGGCTTGTCGAGGGCGACCGCGTGCCGTGGAGCGGCCAGTGCCTTAACCTCCCGGTAGTAGGCGCGGGCCGCGGCGAGGTTCTCCTCGAACTGGGCATCAGCGGTGTCCCAGATCATGCCGAGTTCCTCGAGCTCGGCTGCGCGGAAGGTGCTGTTCATGGTTCCGGCCCGGTAGGCGCGCCTCTGGTCGGACAGCCACCTGCCCAGTGGATACGCGCCTTCCTGGTGTTCGTAGGAGACGTCCAGGTCGTGCTATCCGCGTCGCGGTAGCGGCGTTTGGCGTACGGCTTCGCTGGTCCAGTCCTGCCGTTCGGTGTCCAGGACCTGGAACTTGATCCATTTGGCGATCATCACCGGGTCCCGGGGGGCGGCGAAGTGATGGTACGGAACCAGGCACTGCCCCGAACACCGCTAACCACACCACCCCACACACGACACCAGACCTTCGGCGGGAAACGACACCGGCCTTCAGCAAAGAGCGACACCCGGCACCAGTCGAGGTGTTCGTGGGCTTGCGCGTCGCCTGTGGCGGCGAGGGCTGCCTGGCGTCGTAGGAAGCGTTTGTAGGTGATCACGCCTGCTGCGGGAGGTAACTCATCGCGATGCTTCCGGGTATGGCGACGGCGAGGTACAGGGTGTTGTTGTCCGCAGTGGGCGGGATGCGTTCAGACCACAGGTGGTGGGTGTTCGCCCCGCCGGGGTGGGGGTGGCGCCGAATCCGGGATGCTACACAGCTCGCCTGCTGATGCACCCCGGACCCTGGAACCGCCAGGAAGGCGGCTGTACGCCCGCCTCCGCCCTCGGCTCCCGTCTGGGCAGAAACCAACGCCAAGAGCGCCACGGGAGGCCGGGAGGCGGGCACGCAGAGGCTATGGGCTGGTTCTGTCGAAGCTACATGTGCATCAGAAGTGATGCAGACTGGCTCCAGACCCCATCCCCACCCCCGAAGAGAAGCACACTCCGTCACCACACCCCCGGGGCAGTCCACCCCTCCACCTGGCCAGCCGCCCGCGCAGTCTGCGTCCTGGAGGCGCGGCCGGAAGGACGCACCGGCAGCGTAGTGGCCGGTCAAGGCCCAGAGCGCAGCGGCGGGCCGCCCACACTCCAGGGGCCTGGAGCGAAGCGCGAGCCCCCGCGGAAGGCGAAGCCGAAGCCGCCGAGACGAAGCCCGGACCCATCACGCTCCGCGAAGCGGAGCGTGTCTCTGTCCCATCGCGC
>NZ_CP134610.1 GCF_031844705.1 Streptomyces sp. ITFR-16 | reverse complement strand
ATCGCTTCGCGATGGGCAAGCGAAGGCCCCCGCTTCGCGGGGGCCGGCACGGCTCGCTTCGCTCCCCGCACCGCCCGTGCTTCGCACGGGGGTTCCTGGAGCGAAGCGGAAGGAACCAGTGAAGGGGCCCCGCTTCGCGGGGCTTGTTGTTGTTGGTGTGTCACGGAGTTGTGATGCCCCGCCCTTTGGCGGGGCATCAGAGGGGGTTCCGCTTCGCTCCACCCCCTGGGCCCTTCCGGCTTCGCCTCCAGGACCCGAACCCGCTACGCGGGTTAGCCCCGGTACCAGGGGGGCTGGTGGTGCATCGGCCTGATGCACCACGTGATGTTGGCGGAACGCGGCTATACCCCGCCGCATGCGACTACCTCACCAGCCCCCATCTGCACCGGGAAATCCACAGCGGGCTCCAACCCACGGAGGCCGTCGCGGCGCATGCCGCCCACCAGGGCCGACGAGCACTTAGCGCACGATCTGACAGAGATGTTGCTCAGACCCCGCTCAGTGCGCGCGCGTGCCTTCGCTTCTCCTGCGGGTGAGTGCGTGCCAGCCGTGGTCAAGCAGGTCGAAAGCGGCTGTGACGACCTGGTCGGGGTCGGAGTGTGTGCGGGCGGCGTGTGGGGCTTCGAGGGCGAAGTGGGCCAGGGCGGTGCATGAGGGGTCGTCGGCTGGGAGTCCGTCGTCCTCGGCGATGGCCGAGGCGAGGGCGGCCGTGTGGCGCAGCCACATGGCCTGGTGGTAGTCGCGCAGCGCCGGAGTGCTGTTGACCAGGTCGAGGAAGGTGGAGAAGCGTGGATCAGCATCGGGTCCTGATCGTCGATGGTGGAGGGCGTGCTCACGCAGGGCGTCGGGGACGGACTGTCCTGCGGGGCGCTCGCGCACGGCGGCCAGGAGGCCGGATTCGAGGTCGGCCTCGCGGTCGAAGACGAGTGCTTCCTTGACTGCGAAGTGCTTGAACAGGGTGGCGGTCGATACGTCCGCAGCATCGGCGATCTCTCGGATGCCGACGTTGTTGTAGCCACGTTCCAGGAACAAGCGCAGGGCGGCATCGGCGATGGCCTGCCGAGTGGCCGCCTTCTTGCGTTCGCGGCGGCCGACGAGGGTTGGTGCGGCGTTGTTCTGTGCGGTGGTGTCGGGCATGCGCCCACCATACTCCAATAGTAGCGTTGCTCCAAAAGTAGAGTTGTTGCATTTATTGTTCTGGTGTGTTTTCCTGAAGCGGTGGCCGTGACGCACCAACCGGCCACCTCCCTCCCTCCCTCCCCCTCGTACAGAAGGCGGAACTGCCGCTCACGGGGCAGGACAGCAACGCCACCGCGGTCGGCATCAGCCGGCCCTGCGCCCTCGTCCAGCGCCCGCGACCAGCGACAACTCGACCTCATCGTTCGGAGTGCAACTATGAACACCCGTACCCGTACCACCCCCCGCATCGCCATCATCGGAGCAGGCCCCGGCGGCCTGACCTGTGCGCGCATCCTTCAGAAGCACGGCATCAGCGCCACCGTCTACGACCGCGACAGCGGCCCTGAAGCCCGCGACCAAGGCGGCTCCCTGGACCTGCACGAGGACGACGGCCAGATCGCGCTCCGCGGGCCGGTCTCCTTGATGAGTTCTTCGCCCTGTCCCGCCCCGAAGGGCAGGAGATGCGGCAGATGGCGTCATCAGGCGAGATCGTCGATCACGAGGTTCCCGCCGAGGGGGAGCTTTTCAAACCTGAGATCGACCGGGGCGTGCTCCGCGACCTGCTGCTGAACTCCGTCCATCCTGGAAACGTCCAGTGGGGCTGTGGCCTCGACTATGTCAGCGGACCCGAGGACGGCCCGCGCCTGCTGCACTTCACCGACGGCACCACCGTCGAGGCCGACCTGGTCATCGGCGCCGACGGGGCTTTCTCCCGGGTCCGGCCGGTCCTGACGTCCGCCGTCCCCGCTCACGTCGGTGTCAGCTTCCTGGAAGCTTGGTTCGACGACATCGACTCCCGCCACCCCGAGCTCGCCGAACTCGTTGGCCAGGGCAGCGCCGCCGCAGGCGACGGCGAGCGCGGCATGTTCGCCCAGCGCAACGGCGGCGGCCACATCCGCGTGTACCTGATCCGCCGTGTTCCGGCAGGCTGGCTCGCCGACAGCAGCCTGACCATCGACGACACCGCCGCGATCCGGACCCGACTCCTTGAGGAGTACGCCGCCTGGTCACCCGCCCTGCGCCGTCTCATCAGCGATAACGACGGCTGCTACGTGGACCGTCCGATCTTCGCCCTGCCCGTCCCGACCACTTGGGACTCCAACCCCAGTGTCACCCTGCTCGGCGACGCCGCCCACCTCATGCCGCCGCTCGGTGTCGGCGTCAACTACGCCATGCTCGACGCTTGCGAACTCGCCCTGGCCATTGTCGGCAACGACACCGTCGCCGACGCCATCCGCGCCTACGAGGCCACTATGCTCCCCCGCGCCAACGAGACGGCCAAGTTCCTTGAAGGTGGCGCGGAACGACTCATGAGCACCCGGTTCCCCGGCGACCCGGACAACGACTCCAGCGGAACGACTCATGAGCACCCGGTTCCCCGGCGACCCGGACAACGACTCCAGCGGAACGACTCATGAGCACCCGGTTCCCCGGCGACCCGGACAACGACTCCAACTGAACATAGCTGCGATCAAGCCCCGCAGTCGTCATCCTCATCCAGATCCAGAATGTCCGGGTCACGCAGTGGTCGCAGGGCGCCGGCGTCCGGAGTCGAGGCGGTGAAGCTGTAGCGGCCGAGCAGGTTCAGGTTGCGGTGCTTGAGCGGGGACAGTCGGGCGATGTCCTCGTCGCGGATCTCGTGGCCCTCGGCGCGAAGTTGTTATACGGCGGCGTCGATGTACTTCGAGGTCCAGAAGCCACGATGGCGTTGAGGACCAGACCGAGCGCGCCGAGCTGGTCCTCCATCCCGTCACGGTACGCCTGGGGGCTTGTTCAGTAACGGCGTGCGTGCCGGTGGAGCCGTGTACGGGCATCCGGCTCGTGCGCCCGCGCCCTGGTCGCAGGTGCGTCGGCGTCCAGGCGCTCGCGCAGCTGGCCGAGGAGCGTTGAGACGTCCTCGGGAACGGGGACGGCCTGGTGCTCGACGTCAGCGGGCGTCATGTAGAGCTGCGGGGCCGGGATGTTGATGAGTTCGTCGATGACGGCTTCGCACTTGGCGCGGAAGTCCGCCCAGTTCCTGCCCTGATTCTCGAGCCGCAGGGTGACGTCGGAGAAGAAGACGACGTTGCCCGGGCCCTCGTGTCGCTTGCGGAAGGCATGCCCTCTCCCCGCCGGAATGCTCCCGTACGGCCTTCCGTGCAAGAGTGACGACCTCACGGTCTGACAGATCGCAGGGCCCCGCCGGCTGCGACGGCGCATATCCCACCGGGCAGCGCGCCTACCGGCGGCGTCGAATCACGGTCGTACCGGCCTCCACTCGGTCGAGCCGTAGGACGATGCCCGTCAGGTCGGTGCGGGCGGTCAGGTGGACGCTGCGGAGTCCGTCGGCGGTCATCGCCTCGTAGGACGCGGCGGGGGCCTTGCCGATCTCCAGTTCCACCGCCGCGTGGGTGTGGGGTGGCAGGCGTACCTGGAGGGAGTGGGCATCGCCGGAGCGGTGATGGGCGACGGAGACGGTTCCGCGCAGGGACGGCACCGTGCCCTTGACGTCCCTGAGGCTGCCCGTTCTGGGCCGGATGAGGAAGCCCGCGGCGCCGGGGTCGGTGACCTGCACTCCGAGGACATGCCGGGCGATGGCGTTGGCCGGTGCGGAGGCCCAGGCGTGCGAGAAGGTCATGTTGGGCTTCTGCGCCGGATCCCACGCCTCCGTCACGATCGTCGCGTGGAGGCCGTCGAGCATGTGGAGCCAGGAACTGGTTCCGCGCGACGTCAGGAGCGACAACGCGGCGTCGGCGCGGCCGAGCCGGAACAGCGCGTCGAGCAGGAACTGCGCTCCGTAGACGCTCATCCGCATGCCGCCTGCGGCGAGCGTCGCGCCGAGGTCCCTGCGCACGGCGTCGGGCAGCGCGTCGGTGACGCCGAGCGCGACCGGGAAGGCGGTGGCGTGCTGCGCGCTGTGCGCGGTGCCCGCGCCATCGGTGAAGCGCCCTGCGGAACGGTCGAGGAGGTGAGTGCGCATCGCCTCGGAGAGCCGCTCCGCCCGCCGACGCAGCAGTGCCGCGTCACCGGTGCGGCCGAGCACGTCGGCGCAGCGGGCGAGGGCCTCGAACGCTGCGAACTGGAAGGCGTTCACCACGGTGTTGACCTCGGTGAAGACATAGCCGTCACGGTTCGTCTCGGGCCAGTCCACGAGGTCGGACAGGGCGGCGCTGCTCTGCCCGGGCTCCTTGTGGACGAGTCCGTCATCGCCGAGGTACCGGGTCAGGTTCTTGCCGTCGAGCAGCTCGTAGTCCTCGGCCAGTTGCCGGTCGTCGCCGGTCGCCAGGTAGTCCTCCCACGCGGACAGGGCGCACATGAGCCGGTATTCGGTGGGCCAGGTTCCCTTGCGGACCAGGTAGGCATTCGAGCGGCGGGCGAGCGCGTAGGAACGCTGGAGGGCGTATTCGGAGAGCTGGTTGACGAAGGCATCGCCCTCGTAGGGGCCGCGTTCCCGGGTCGGGGTGTCCTGGTAGAGATCGCCGCGCGTCGCCTCGATGGACCAACGGCACAGCTCCCAGACCCGGTTGAGGTCGTGGTTCGAGCTGTCGAACGACACGACATCGTCGTCCCAGTCGAGCCTCCACGCCCGTCCGCGCACCGTGGCCCGCGACAGGTCGAGGTCGGTGCGCAGCTCGGCCCAGCGGAAGCCGCGGTAGCCCCAGTGCTCGATGTGCTGGGGTCCGTCCCGCAGGGTCCACGTCTCGCGGTAGGTGTTGCCGCCGCGCAGGACGTCACGCACGGTACCGTCGGCCTGGAGCTCCTCGCCGAGACGCACCTCGATCTTTGCCCCGTCGCGGCCCGTCGTCTCCAGCGAGAGGCCCCCAGCGATCTCCCGGCCGAGGTCGACCAGCCACCGCCCGTTGGCGACCTCGGTGACCGCGGCCGGTTCCACATCGTGCAGCCGCACGGGCTCCAGGAGTGCCGGGGCGAGGCCGGCGAGTGCGGGCCGGGTCACGGGAGCGGTCCAGGATCGGTCGTCGAAGTCCGGCCCGGTCCAGCCCACCGGCTCGTGCCGCATGTCCCAGTACTCCTGCGGCGCGCTGTAGAACCCCGTGCCCATGCTCCCCCGGTCCGGCAGGAGCCCGCCCTGGCGACAGGCCTTCCAGCTCTTGCCGGTCGCGACGGTCGTGCGCGTGCCGTCGGTGTGGGTCACTTCCAGCTGGGCCAGGAACGCCCTGTCCTTGGTGCTGTGGCAGAGCGCCGCGATGGCGTTGGTGCGTCCGGCACGCACCGTCGCCGTGATGTCGAACGCCTGGTAGGCCACACCGCTCGCGGCGCGCACCGAGGCGTGTGCGACGACGTGGCCGTTGCTGAAGACCTTGGCCACGTACTGGCGGGCCGGGTCGGGAGATGTGGCGGCGACGTAGAGCACGGCGGCCGCGACCTCTTTGCGGGGTGTGAGGCGGTAGGTGTGCCGAAGCAGGGCCCAGGCGTTGTCGGGGCCGTAGGCGGCGAGGGAGGACTCTCCTCCGGTGAGCGCGAGATGGCCGTCGATGACGGTTCCCGCGCCGAAGGTGCCTTTGTCCGTCGAGAAGTCGTCCTCCAGACGCACGACGCCGTCGGCGTCGGTGAAGCGCACGAAGTCGTAGACCTGCGCCTCCGTCCTGCCGTTGCGCAGGCCGACGGTGCCCTTGGCGTAGCGCCCGTCGACGGTCGTGTCGACGAGGGTGTCTCCGATCCGGGTCGTGAAGGTGTTGCCCTTCATCGTCACGGACAGGTCGAGCCACTGGCCGGAGTCGACGGCGAACGGCAGTGTCACCTCGCCGAGGACGGTGTACGTGCCGTCGACGCAGATGTGCTTGCGCAGCACTCCCGCCTCGTGGGAGGCCCGGAGCTGCCACAGGTAGTTGTGCGACGGGTCGAGGGCACGGAACCACAGGCCCGCCGCCTCCGAGGTAATCCGCACGCGGCTGCTGAACGTGCCGTCGCCGAGCGTCGGCCCGGACGGCACCCAGATCGGTTCCGCGGTCCACTTGTCCTCCACGGCTGTGGCGAGGAGCACCGGCCGCGACCAGGCCGACGCCCCGCGTCCCCGCTCTCCCCAGCACCGCACGCGCCACCAGTACGCCGTACGAGGCTTCAGAGCCGGCCCCGCGTACGCCACCGCCGTGGACGCGGCCGACGTGATCTTGCCGCTGTCCCAGACGAGCCGACCCCGGTCGAGGCCGTCCGGCGTTGTCGCGAACTGGACCTGGTATGCCCGCTGCCGCGTCTGCGTCCCGAGATCCGGGACCTGCCAGTTCAGCCGAGGCTGCCCCCGCGCCGCGACCCCGAGCCCCTGGGGCAGCAGATCAGTGAGCAGCTTGGTGGGAGCGTGCCGCGCTGCGGGGCCTTCGCCCGCGACGGCCGTACCGGGGCCGGCCAACGCCAGGGCGACCGGCGCGGCACCGGACACCTGGAGCAGCCTGCGCCGGGAGATGAGTTCGGACACGGTACGCCCTCATTTCTGAATGCATTCATATGAGCCTCTCGGAGGCTAGGGAGTCGGTGTCACAAGGGTCAATACACGTGCAGTGACTGCTTGTGTTCATACATGAAACGATTCACCATTGGAAGAGCCACAAAGATGCCGGGTACCCCGCGGGAGCTGCGCCGCGCGATCCCGCCCCACCCGGACGCCGCCTGTCTCGCGCAGGGACACGGTCGTCCGTCCGGTACGCACTGGGGTCGTTGCGGGTGGGTGCGGGCGGCGGGGTGCAGCAGGACGGGGACGGCCTGGTGGAAGATCACCGAAGTCGCTGCCGTCGCCGCCGGCGCGAGCGGAGACATCGGGATCTGCCGGCAGGAGCCACGCTCCCCCGTCTCCGAACCCGGACCGCGAAGTCGGCGCCCGGCTCGGCACATCCCGGCCACGGCACCTGGAGCGGCCGGTGATACGGCGCACGGCTGCCCCGGGGCGCTCCGGCCTCTGACTTCATCTGCGGTATCGGCGGCGGTCGGCGGAGGGGGCCGGCACGTCGAGCGGGTTCACGTCGTGGACGATGACGTTGACCACGTCGTGTGCCGCTCGACGTGGCCGTCCAGGACGACCGCTGCGGCGTCGGTCAGGGTGCGGCGTTCACACACCGGTGGAGAGAAGACCAGGTTGGTCATGCTGGTCTCGTCTTCCGGGACTCCGAAGGTCATCCCCCTCGCGGTGGGCGGCCGTTGGAGGTACTTCGCCAGTCCGCCGAGCCACACGCGGTCCTGGTCGGCCATGCCCCTGACCGCAGCTGCGGCGGCGGCGCCGAGGCCCGCGAGGTGGGTGCGGACGTGCTGGACGGGGTGGAGGTCGGCGACAGGAGGGATTCCTCCTTCGCCAGGCAGAACGCGATGCGAATCCCTACCATGATCGCCAAGCTATCCCGAAAGGAGCCACCCATGAAGAAGTGGCGAGCGACCTTAGTCGTCGCGGCATCGACGGCCGCACTGCTGTGCGGGGCCGTCCCCGCACACGCGACGAACGAGGTCAATATCTTCGAGTGCCAGGTCGACTTCGGCGGGCAGTACTTTCATCTCGGCATCCGTAATTCCAACGGCACCGGCACCAACCGCTGCTTCGCCAACGCGGGAGACCTGCACATCGGGCAGGGCGGTGTCGAGAACTTCAGCAGCGGGAACAACGCGGGCTACTTCGACTACGAACCTGGCGACGGCTGGATCTACCGTCACACGTTCGGCAAGCACGAGTCCAAGACCCAGGCCTACGGCCTGGTGACCAACCTGCACATCAACTGACGCCCCGAAATCCGGCCCGGCGGGCGACGCCGGGCCGGATCACAGCGTGACATCCAGCCCCTTCGCTTCGCAGCTGATCACCCTGGTTTACCAGCCCGGCGCATACCGTGCGATCACGCCGCACGTTCCAGCCGCTGGGGTGCGGCTGCCGCCGGCCCGCTTCCTCTGGATCACGCTCGGCCGGGGTTCGGGACCGAGGGCTTCAGCGGCGTGTGCCCCGGCGGGCGAGTCAACCGGGCGGCCGCCGGTGACGAGATGCCGTGGGAGGGGCGGCGATGCGGGCCGGGGCGGCCGCACCGGTCGCGGCGGCACGACAGGCACCGTGCCCTCCATCCTCTCGGCACGCTCCTCGGCGGCCGCCATGCCGGCGGCCTAGGTGACCGACTCGAACGGGCCCGGTGTGTCCGGTGCGTTGGGGGGTGTCCGGCGGCGGCTGACCGCTGTTCCGCCACCGCGGTGTCCGCTCGTACGGAGTCCGCCGCGGCGAGGACTTACCCGATCGGCCGGAGATGCGCGTGGTCCACGAGACGATCTATCAGGCCCTCTACGTCCAGGGGCAAGGGGCACTGTGCCGGGAACTGGCCAAGGCTCGCCGCACCGGCCGGGCCTGCCGCAAGCCCCGCCGCCAGGTCCAGCTCCGCTACCAGCAGATGGTCATGATCAGCGACCGCCCCGCCGAAGTCGCTGACCGCGGCGTCCCCGGGCACTGGGAAGGCGACCTCATCATCGGCAAGGGCCAGGGTTCCGCGACCGGAACCCTGGTCGAGTGGTCTACCCGCTACGTCATGCTTCTCCACCCGACTAAATGGCGCGGAACCGCGGTGGTCCGCGATGCGCTGGTGGACGCGATGAAGACCCTGCCGGCCCTTGGCAGCGTGGCTCGAACTAGAACACGAACGGCCTGCTGCGGCAGTACTTCCCCAAGGGCACCGATCTGTCGCTCCATAGCCGTGATCGTCTCAACGCTGTGGCCGCCGAGCTGAACGGCCGGCCACGCAAACGCTCGACTGGGAAACCCCAGCCGAGCGCCTGCATACACTCCTCACGGCTGCCCAACACTGACCACGTGTTGCAACGACTGCTGGAATTCGCCGGTGCAGGAAACGGGGGTGCTGTTGGTCTTGTTGGGGAGGCGGCCGAACGGCGTGGTCAGAAGAGGTCGTTGTAGATGTTGAAGTTGTAGCCGATCTCGACGCGCTTGGTGATCTTGCCGGTGCCCGTGGACGTGTAGCGGTACAGGTCGCCCTTGGCGTCGACGCCGACGAGGTCGGCCTTGCCGTCGCCGTTGATGTCGCCGGGTGCGGCGAACTTGTTGTAGATGTTGAAGCCGGTGCCGATCTTCACGCGCGCCTTGAGCGGTGTGGCGGCGTTGCCCGTGCCCTTGTAGAGGTAGAGCGTGCCGTCCTTGGCGCGGGCCACGACGTCGGCGATGCCGTCACCGCTGAGGTCACCGGCGCCGACGATCTTGTTGTACGTGTTGAAGCCGTAGCCGACCTTGGCCTTGGCCGCGAACTTCGTACCGAGCCCGTTGCCCTTGTAGAGGTACAGGTCGCCCTTGCCGTCACCACTCAGGTCACCGGGGCCGGTCAGGCTGTCGTAGACCTGCCAGCCGAGGCCGATGAAGTTGCCGCCGGCGAACAGCTGGCCCTGGTAGAACCAGAGTTGATCGGCTTGGCCGTCGTTGTCGAAGGAGGAGGCGAGTCCCCGCATGCCCAGGTTGCCGCCGCCGCTGGGCTCGCCGTTCTCGTTGCCGCTGGTGCGTGGGGCGAACTGTCCGTTGTTCTTGGACTGGTATCACCAGAGGTGGCCGGCGTTGGTGCGGCCTTCGAGCTCGCGCTTGCCATAGTCCGGGTTGCCGCCCTCGCCGACGAACTGCGCCGCCTTGCTCCATCCGAAGGTGTCGGCGACGCGATACCGGAAGCCGCCGTAGCCGTTGGAGCGATAGGTGTAGACGTCGCCGTTCTGTGTGCGGGCCATGAGGTCGCCCCGGCCGTCACCGTTGATGTCTTCGGCCGCGACGAGCTGGTTGTAGATGTCGAAGCCGTAGCCGGCTTTGACGCGCTTCTTGAGCGGCTTCGCGGGGTCGCCGGTGGCGGCGTAGAAGTACAGGTCACCGCCGGGCGTACGGGCGACGACGTCGCCGATGCCGTCGCCGTTGACATCGTTGGCGCCGACGATCTGGTCGTACGAGCCCCAGCCGTAGCCCACCTTGACACCGGCCTTGAAGGGCGCGCTGTCCACCTTGCCGGTGGAGGTGTACTCGTACAGGTCGCCGGAGGGCGTGCGCGCGAGCAGGTCACTGCGGCCGTCGCCGTTCAAGTCGCCCGGCGAGATGACCTTGTTGTACTTCTGCCAGCCGGTGCCCGACCAGCGGACCTTGCCGGTGCTCTCCTCCCCCGCGCTCTCGAAGAGCGAGAGTGTGCCCGATGCCGAGAGTGTCAGGATCTCGGGGCTACCGCTGCCGTCGAGGTCGCCGGGCGCGATGATGTCCTTGGGCATCTCCGAGGTGTCGGTGCTGCGGATCGTGTACGGATAGGCGATGTTGGCGCTCGTCCTGACGTACAGGACGCCGTCCAGGCCGCGGTACATGAGGTCGCTGTGACCGTCGCCGTTCACGTCCAGGCGCGGCTTCGCGGGCGCGGCCGCCGGCTGGGCCGGTGCCGCGTCGTCGGCCGAGGCCGGAGCCGGGACCGCCAGCAGCATGCCAGCGGAGAGAACGAGTGCGGTGCAGGCCGCTGTCCGTCGCGCGCGTCTTGAACGCACGGGAGCGGAACGGCCGGGTTCCACAGAAGACAAAGCCCCCCAGGGGTAAGTGGTGGAACCGGGAGAGACGCGTTCACGGCTGCGTTACGTGCAGCGTGTGGGCGTTTCCCGGGTGTTCTCAGACTCTACAACTGTGATCGGTGGCCGTCTTTGAGGTGCTGGGGCACCTCCTCGGCTTCCTGGATTATTACGGCGTAATAATCCAGGGCTCCCCCGTGGTCCGGGTCAGAGGATCTCGATGGAGTTCACCTTCGGCGGGAGGTTCGGGAAGGTGATCTCGGTCCAGCGGGCGATCCTGACCGAGTCGCCGTTGGCGTCGTAGTAGATCAGGTCGTTGTTGCCGGTGGAGATCTTGTCGACCCACCAGCCGCCGAAGTTGGTCCGGCCGGCGTTCGCGTAGCAGTCGACGCTCTGCTGGCCGCCGCTGTGCGACCAGATCTTCAGGAAGTTCTCGCCGCCTCGGCATTCGACGTGGTCGATGGCGTAGGCGGAACCGCTGGGTACGGCGACGGTGAACGAGGCCGCTGCGGCGAGTGCCATGGCCAGTGAGCCGAGGACCCTCTTGCCCTTCAGAATCACGGTTTCTCCTTCGTGCGAGCCCAAGCGCGTGGCCTCGCTGTGTCGGTGACGTCGCGCCACAGCCGGGGAGCCTGGACGGCGCTGCGGCAGGCGGGACTGCGCCGTGGGAGATTCACCTGTCTGGTGGGGTGGAGGGTGGTGTGGGCCGACCGGCTCGGATTATTACGGCGTAATAATCCGAGCCGGTCGGCTCTTCGACGGCCGGTCGGCCGGGGTCACTTGGTTTCGGGAGCCGGGGTCTTCGCTGCCCTCATCCGCTTCGATTCCTCGATCTTGTAGTCGACGAGCAGCTCCGTCAGCTTTCGGCGGGTGGGTACGTCGAGCTGGGCGATGATGAGGTCGGAGAGGGTGTGGGGGTCCGTCGAGGGCAGTCGGGCGGGGGTGCCGTTGGTGCCGTCCGAGCGTTGCTGGGGGAGATCTTCGGCGTCCCGCATTATTACGCCGTAATAATCGGCGGGTTCGGCGGGTGCCCCGGGCTCCTCGGTCTTCGGTGAGCCGGCCGGCGGTTGCTTGGGTGCGTGGGGCTTCCTGGCCTTGCTGGCCTTGCTGGCCTTCAGGAGCTGGAGGTGGGCTTCCTGTTCCTCCGGCTTCTTCTTGCCGACCTGGCGGAGGGTGGCCGCGGATTCCTCGCCGGACTGGAGCTTCTCCTTGAGGGACGGTGTCAGGGTCAGCAGGGCGAGCCGCTGTGAGACCCAGCCCTGGGAGCGGTGGAGGCGGGCGGCCAGGGCCTCTTGGGTGCCGTGGATCCTCAGCAGCTGTTCGAGGGCCCTGGCCTCGTCGAGGTGGTTGAGCTCCTGGCGGTGGATGTTGGCGACGAGGGCCGATTCCAGTATCTCGTCGGGGTTGCTGCCGAGGTCGTCGTCGAGCATCACCTTGATCTCGGTGAGGCCGACTTCGCGCGATGCCGCGAGGCGGGAGTTGCCGTCGATGACGACGTACTTGGTGCCGGGTTCGAGGTCGTCCTCGCGGCCGGGGTTGCCTTCGAGATAGGCGAACCGGCCCATGATGCTGATGGCGGTCTTCTGGCCGTGGTCGCGGAGGCTGAGGCCGAGGTCGGTGAGGTCGCCGAGGTCGGACCTCGGATTGTCCGGGTTGAGGCTGATGACGTCGACGGGCAGCTTGACCGGGGGAGGGGCTCCCTCGGTGGGGGCCGCGGACACCTCGTTGATCGCGGCGCGGCGGGCGCTGATGGACTGGGTCTGGCCGAACGAGGAGCCGGTGCCGAGCCGGGATGCCTTGGTCATGAGATCTCCCGGGCGAGCGCGCGCATGCCGACGGCCTGGTCGCAGCGGGGGGAGTAGGCGAGCAGGGGCTGCTTCACGCGTACCGCCTCCTTCTGCTCCTTGAGGTCTCCGATGACGCCCACGACCCTCGGATCCTTTATGTCCATCCAGGAGCTGAGGGAGGAGGTGGCGATGTAGCCGCGGCGGGCGTCGTAGTGGTTCACGACGATGCCGAGGTAGTCGAGTTCGAGGTGCATGTCGTTGCGGAGGTCCTCGATCTGGGAGGTGAGGAGTCCGTAGGCGTCGGCGGAGCTGTCCTCGGCCTGGACGACGACGAGTACGCCGGAGTTCCCGGGGGCTTCGCCCTGGCGGCGGCGGCCGTAGTACGCGGCTGCGTCCATGCTCAGGCCGAGGCTGGGCGGGCAGTCGATGATGACGGCGTCGTAGTCGGCCTCGATGGCGGACAGGGCTCGTTCCAGGGCTGCTTCGCGGGCGCGGACCCCGGACAGCTTGACGTCCAGGAGGAAGGCGTCGGTGCAGGCGGGCAGGAGGTGCAGGCGGTCGCCGAAGCGGGGGTCCTCGATCGGCACGACGAGGTCGGAGAGTTGGCCCTTGGCCTCGCCTGCCATGTGCTTGGTGAGGCTGTCGCCCTCGATGGGCAGCGGCTGGTGGCCGAGCTGCTTGGTGAGGTGGCACTGCGGGTCGAAGTCGACGAGGAGGACGCGCAGGCCGAGGCCGGGGAGGTCTTCGTAGTCGAGGGGCGAGGGCTCTTCGTCCTCGGACAGGGCGGCCGCGAAGTGCTTGGAGATGCGGACGGGGTGAAGGGCGTCGGCGTCCTCGGCGAGGGCTTCGCCGGTGCCGGCGGCGATGGCGGTCTTGCCGACGCCGCCTTTCTGGTTGCAGGTGATGATGCGCTTGGGGTGCTCGGGACGTACGAGGGTGGGCGCCGGGTTCGTCTCGAGCCACATCATCACGGACTGGGCGAGTCCTTGGATGAGGGAGACACCGCGGGACGCACAGTCCGTACGGAATCCGTCCCACTGTCCGTCGGGGAGGAAGGTGGAGAAGGACTTGGCGCCGGCGGTGTCGATGGGGGAGAGGTTGGAGCCGAGCCTCCGCCAGGCCTCGATACCGGCCTCGACGGCGTGCTGGATATCGATGTTGTGCTGGGCGGCCCGGATCTTCAGGTCCTGCTGCAGCACCGAGGGCAGCTTGGAGACGACCTTCTCGCGGTCGCCGGGGGAGGGCGAAGTCATGACGGACACCTTACTAACATCGGTGATCCTTTTCGGGTCCGACACGTTAGTTGAGTGAGCGTCGAGTCTAAGTGGAGAGCGGGTGGAGGGCAGGGGAGGGCGGCTTGGGGTGGCCTGAGGGCGTGGGTGAGCGCTGCGCCTCGATTATTACGCCGTAATAATTCGTCGTCGGAGAGCCGTCGGGCCGTCCGGAGAAGCGGGTGGGGGGGGGGGGATTATTACGCCGTAATAATCCCCCCACCCCCACCCGTCGTCAGTTCCCGGCGTCTATCGCTGCGGCCAGGCCGCGTTGCGAGCGGGGGGTCTTGTCGCCCACGCGCTTGGGCTGGATGGTGCTGGGGTCGACCGCTTCGCCCGGGGCTCCCTCGTGGTACGGGCCGTCCGGGTCGGCGTCGCGGTCGTGGGGGAGGAGGAAGAAGACCCGGCGCAGGTGGAGGCCGCTGTCGGGGTCGGCTTCGGTGTGCGCCTCGAGTTCGGTGTAGCCGACCATGCGTCCGTCCCGCTCGTAGCGGGGCTTGCCCCGGCGGCGGGCGGTCTTGTCGAGGGCCTGGCGTACGTAGTCGAGGTTGTCGGGGTTCTCCAGCCAGACCACGGCGTTCTCGTGGTGGAGGTCGCTCTCGTTCAGCAGCGAGCTCATGGCTGCAGCCCCTTTGTCTTTCGGCCGGCCGGGAGAGGGCCGGGGTGGGTGTGAGCACGTTCCCGGGTGGGGGCACCGTATTCATGGTAGGCCGGACCGGCGGTGGTGCGCCGGGCGCATGGGTCAGGCATGGCCGGTCCGGGAGTCTTCGTCGGTGAGAAGGCCGAGGCCCGGGTAGTACTTCTTGCCGCTGGACTTCATCATGTCGGCGGGTGAGGCGAGGGCGAGTTCCTGGCGGACCCGGGTGGCGAAGGCGCGGGCCGTCGCGGGACGGATGCCTTCGCCCGCGCTGCACCAGCTGCTGTACGTCGCGTACAGCAGGCCCTGTTCGACCCGGAGGTCTCCCGGGGCGCGGTCGGTGCCCCGGTCGGGGGTGGCGGTGGTGCAGCACTCGGCGAGGAAGCGGCCGATGTGGTCCTCGGTGGTGGCGTAGGCGGCGGTGGCGCTGCGGACGGTGGCCGGTCCGTCCAGCGGGTCGCGGGTGGCGAGGTAGAGCTTGGCGCCCTCGATGAGCCACTGGAGGATGCCGGGGCCCTCGCTCTGGACGAGTTCCTTGGCCAGGTTGTCGATCTTGCGGGCGGCCGGGACGACGCGCTCGAAGGGGATGAGGCGGATCCGTCTCCAGAAGGCGTGGCCGCCGGTGCCGACTTCGGGGCGGTGGTTGCCGAGCAGCCAGAGCTTGTGGGTGGGGTTGAAGCTGAAGAAGTCCTGGCGCATGCGGCGGGCCATGATGCGGTCGCCGCCGGTCAGTAGCTTGACCCGGGATTCGTCGAACTTGTCGTTCGGCTTGAGTTCGGAGCAGACGACGATGCGCCGGCCGTGGAGTTCGGTGAGCTCGGTGGAGTGCTCGGAGAACTTGCCCTTCTCCATGAGGAAGCCGGGCGGGGCGGCCTGGGCGTAGTCGCCGAGGATCTGCGTCATGACGTCCAGCAGCACCGACTTGCCGTTGGCGCCAGTGCCGTAGAGGAAGGGCAGGACCTGGGCGCCGACGTCGCCGGTGACGGAGTAGCCGAGGAGCAGGTGGAGGAAGTGGATGGTCTCCTCGCCCTTGGCGTCGTCGCCGAAGGTGTCGTGGAGGAAGCGGTGCCAGCGCGGGGTGGGGGTCGCTTCGGGGGCGACGCTCGTGGCCCGGGAGTGCATGTCGGCTTCGGGGTCGGGCTTGTGGAGGTGCCCGGTGTGGAGGTCGACGACGCCTGCGGGGGTGCAGAGGGCGTACGGGTCTCCGTCCAGGACGTCCGGATCGAGGGCGAGCGCGGGGGAGGCCTTGGCCTGGGTGAGGAGGGCCTTGATTCCGGGGGTGGACATGGAGCGGCGGCGGTGGGAGGCGAGCTCGCGGTCGGTGAACCGGCCGGTGGGGTCGGTGGCGGGCATCTGCTCGGCCAGGTCGCCCGCCGCCCAGACGGCGGCCTTCTCGCCGCCGGTGCGCTTCCAGCGGTACTGGTCCCAGTGGTACCAGCCGAGTCCTTCGACGTGGCGGAACTGGTCGCCGAACATCATCGCGAACAGCTTGGCGTTGCCCCGGTCGGTGAGCAGTGCGGGGAGGCGGCCTTCTTGTTCCTGTGCCGGCGGGTCCTGGACGTCGGCGGTGGCGGTCTGCTGCGCGGGCAGCCCGGGCCGGGACGTGTGCACGTCGAGGGCGAGCATCTGCTGTGCTGCGGCAGTGGCGTCGAAGCGTGGGGTGCTGTCGGCGCTGCTCATGGGCGTCCTTTGGGATGGAGCGGCCGGGCGGCGCCGGCGGACAGGGCAGAGGCGATGACGGTGAGGCTGTGTCTGCTGCGGTGCGGGCGGGCGGTGTCGGCTGCGGTGGTGAGCAGGTCGCGTGCCTGGGTCTCGGTGAGGTGGCCGGAGGCGATCAGGCCACCTGCCGTGTAGGCGGCGCGGTTCAGCTTTTCGGTGAAGGCGGTGCCTTCGGCCGCGGCCGCGCAGGCCTGGACCTCGGCCAGCAGGGGTTCGAGGAGTCTGTGGGCGCGGCGGCCGGTCACGCGTGCGGTCGCGGTACGCGGGGAGGGGACCGGGGCGGGCTCGGCCGGGGGGTTCATCGGGTGGCCGGTGCGGTGGAGTTCGGCGGCGAGCCAGTCGGGGAGGAGTGCGGGGAACCGCTCCGTGCCGAGGGGGGTGTAGGTCCCGGCGGGGGTGCGGGTGGAGGGGGTCACGATGTATCCGCCGGTGGCCCGGACGTCGACCTGCCAGGCGAGGGCGACCTTGGGGCTGGAGCCGACGGAGGAGCGGTAGCGCGGTCCTTCGGGGGGTGTGCGGTACCAGACGTGGAGCCCGCCGGACGGGGTGCGGACGCGCAGGGTGGTGGTGTCGTCCGCCGGATTGGGCCGGCCACGGAGTGCCGCCAGCAGGGCGAGGGTGTCGAATCCTGAGGCGAGGCCTGCCAGGTTGACGTCCTCGTGGATGGGGATGCCGGGCAGGAGCCGGTCGCGGTGGGGGACTTCGGCGCTGTGGGCGTCGATGTCGAGTACGAGGAGGCCTGCGGGGCCGCAGGAGACGCCGACGCCGAACGTGGGGTGCTCGCCCCACCAGGAGGCCAGCAGGGCCGGGTCGGTGGTCGCCGCGTGGAAGCCGTGGCACCACTTGCCCGCGGGGAGGCAGGGGCATTCGGCGGGGCGGTGAGGTTCCTCGCGGCAGGCCGGGCAGTTGCCGGCGGGGGTCTTGCGGCCTGCGGCCAGGGGGTGGACTGGCCAGCCGTTGCCCGCGCACCAGCGGGCGACGTCGTAGGGACTCGTGGCGGCCGGCTGGCGGGCACCACTGGTCTCGCTTTGACGCGGCACGCTGATCGTCCTTGCCGAGGGCCAACAGGGGGTCAGTCCCTCTTCCGAAAGGCCAGGTCACAGCGTTTCCGTTGCCGGGCAGAGGGACTGAAGGGACTGAGTTTTCCAATCGGCTCAGAGCCTACAGCAGCCACCCCGGGCGGGGTGAGACTCTTCCCGGGCTTGGGTCCCTTCAGTCCCTTTGCCACCTGGGGAGTTTGGCGGGAGTCGCCCGGAACCCGGTTTCGCGAAGGTGGTCGGCGGCCGGGCGTGTCGTGGTGGTGGCCCGGGGACCGGGCGGAGGGACCGAAGGGTCCGGGGCTTTTTGGTCCCTCTTTGGTCCCTCATGCAAAAGCGCAGGTCAGCCGGGTTGAGGTGCTGTTTCGAGGGACTGAAGGGACTCAGAAGTCGCAGTTATGAACGGCTCAGGAATACAGGGCTTTGTTTCGCGCGTGCGCATACGCGCGCACATGTAATGACTGGAACAGGGAAGTTGAGTCCCTTCAGTCCCTTGAGACCCTGTGCAGAATTCGTTGCACGTCTCTGACCTGCGGGTTTGTGGGAGGGACCGAAGAAGGGACTGAAGGGGAGGGACCGAAGCCGTGGCGCTCACAGGCCGGCGAACGCGTCCAGGTGGTCGTGGGCCCAGGTGCGGAAGGTGCGGGCGGGGCGGCCGAGCAGGTGGGGGAGTGTGGCGTCCACTGTGGTCTTGGAGCCCGCCCGCTGACGCTCCGCGCTTTCCAGGAGGGCGTCGGCGATCTCCGCCGGGTAGCGGGCGCCCAGGGCGGCCCGTGCCTGGTGCGGGGTCAGTTCCTCGAAGCGCAGCGGCCGGCCGAGGAGCTCGGCGAGCAGGGCCGTCTGGTCGGCCGCGCCGAGCGGCTCCGGACCGGTCAGGGTGTGGGCCCTGCCCTCGTGGCCGGGCTCGGTGAGGGCACGGGCGGCGATCTCCGCGACGTCGCGCGGGTCCACGCAGGCGTTGACGGATGTCCCGTACAGGGCGCGTACGACGCCGTCCGTGCGGATGGACCGGGCCCAGGAGAGGGTGTTGGACATGAAGGCGCGGGGGCGCAGCAGTGTCCAGTGCATGCCGGAGCCGCGCAACAGGTCCTCGTTGTGGCGCTGGCGACGGGTGATCAGGTCCTGGGCCCCGGGGTCGGCGACCGCGGCCGCCGAGAGTTTCACCACGTGCCGTACGCCGGCGGCGCGTGCGGGGTCCAGGAAGCGTCTGTCGTCGTCCCCGTCGGGGTTGGTGACCAGAAGGGCTGTGTGCACCCCTTGCAGGGCGCTTGTGAGCGAGGCCGGGTCGGTGAAGTCGCCGTGGACGGTCTCGGCGGCCGAGGGGGCGCCGGTGACGCGTGCGGGGTCCCGGGCCATGATGCGGACGGCCAGGTCGGCGGGGAGTCTGCGGAGCACTTCCCGTCCGACGGTTCCGGTGGCACCAGTGACAAGGATCATGGTTTTCCCTATCCCGGCTGACATTTCCCCGGTCGGGACGGGAGAGGGGGCCAGCCTGTAATATACGAACTGGACGGTTTCTTTACCGACCTCCCGACGTTCGACCACCCTGAGGAGGGAGGAGGCAGAGTGGCAGAGCAGCTACGGGCCATCCGTACCCGTCAGACGATCCTTGCGGCAGCGGCCAAGATCTTCGAGGAGCAGGGGTACCAAGCGGCCACCATCTCCCAGATCCTCACCGAGGCGGGAGTCACCAAGGGGGCCCTGTACTTCCACTTCCATTCGAAGGAAGACCTGGCCCAGGGCGTCCTTGCCGAGCAGGACCAGCGGATCATCGTTCCGCCCCGCCCCTCCAAGGTGCAGGAGATCGTGGACGTCGTGGTGCTGCACGCCTACCGGCTGCAGACCGATCCCATGGTGCGTGCGGGTGTGCGGCTGACGATGGACCAGCTGACGCAGAGTCTGGACCGCAGCGGGCCGTTCCTGCGCTGGAGCGAGGTCGGGCTCGATCTGCTCCAGCAGGCGCAGGCCCAGGGGGAGCTGCTGCCGCACATCTCGCCGGTCGAGACGGCGGACGTCATCGTGGGCGCCTTCGCGGGTGTCCAGTCCATGTCCCAGGCCATCTGCGAGTACGGCGACCTGGGGGTGCGGGTCGCGGCTCTGCTGCGGCATCTGCTGCCCAGCGCGGTGGTGCCGTCCGTCCTGGCCTCTCTGGACCTGTCCGAGGGCCGGGGCATGAAGGTGTACGCGGAGGCCCTGGAGGCGGCGGAGATGCGGGACGTCCTGGAGACCGCGAGCTGAGAGCGGGGTAGTCCCGTCGCCGGTGCTCAAGGAAGCCTCGCAGGCGCGTTCCTGACGCAGTACGCCGCCAGCGCGTCCGCCAGGACGCAGCCGCCCGGCACCCAGGCGATGTAGCCGTCGGGGCGCAGCAGCAGTGCCTCGTACGGCACTTCGGGGGTGGGGCGGGCCGTGACGGTGCGCAGGGTCCCCTCCCAGCCCCTGGCGGCCTCCCTGTGGCGGTCGGCGCCCTCGCCGTTGCCCAGGAGCAGCAGGAGCGGCTTTCCCTCGCCTCCGCGCAGCAGCCCGATGACGTCGGTCTCGCCGTCATCCGTGGTGAGCACGGTGTTGCCGAGGAAGGTGCCCGCAGCCTCGCCGGCGTTTCCGGTGGGGTCGGGCAGGAGCGTGTCCTGTGCGCTGATCAGGCCGCTGAGGTAGCCGCTCGCCCGGTCGGTCGCCAGCAGACCGGTGAACACGTTGCGCAGCGCCTCGGGTTCGGGGCCGGAGCGCATCATGGCGAGCTGGGCCTGGGTGCCGTCGATGACGCGCCGGGCCAGCGGCCTGCGCTCCAGGTCGTAGGTGCGGAGAAGGTCCGGGCTCGCCGCTCCGCGGACGGTGAGTGCGAGCTTCCAGCTCAGGTTCAGCGCGTCGAGGACTCCGGTGCTGAGGCCCTGGCCGCCGATCGGGAAGTGCATGTGCGCGGAGTCCCCCGCCAGGAGGACCCGTCCCCGGCCGAAGGCCCGGGCCAGCCGGGCGAAGTCGCTGAAGCGGCTGAGCCAGAGCGGTGCGTCCATCTCGATGTCGCGGCCGGCGATCCGGGCGACCTCGCGGCGCAGTTCGTCGAGCGTGGGCGGCTGTTGCCGGTCGGGGTGGGGGCCTGCGCAGTTCAGGGTGCGCAGATGGGTCCTGCCCCGGTCGTCCCGCTTGGCCACGATCCAGCCGCGCGGGGTGCGGTGCCAGCCCTTGGGGATGTCTTCCGGGTCCGCCAGGGTGACGGTCGCCGCGAGCGCGGAGACGGTTGCCGGGAAGGTGTCGGACGCGATGCCGGCCAGGGCGCGGACCGTGCTGCGGGCGCCGTCCGCGCCGACCGCGTACGCGGCGTGGAGAAGGATCTCGGCGCCCTGCGGGTCCTCGGCCGTGATCCGTACCCCGGCCCCGTCCTGGTCGAGGCCGGTCACGCGGTGGCCGCGCAGGATGCGGGCCCCTGCCTTGTGTGCCCGGGTCTCGAAGTGCCGTTCCAGTTCGGCCTGGGCGCACTTGAGGATCGGTTCGGGCTCGTGCGGGGGAGCGGTGATGACCAGGCCGGGCAGGCCCGCGAAGTGGAAGGCACCGGAGGACGGAGTCCCGGCGCGGGGCGTCTCCGGGCCGGGCAGGTGGCCTCGGCGGGCCAGGGACTGGACCGCGCGGGCGTGCAGGGTGGTCGCTCTGGGCTGCTCGGAGACGGTGTCCCTGGGCTCGACGAGCACGGTGTCGACTCCGTACCCGGCGAGTTCGGCCGCGAGGAGCATGCCGACGGGGCCGCCGCCGACGACAGCCACCTGTGCCCGTATCGGGCGTTCCCCGTGCACAGTGGCGTGCCTCCCCTGTCCGCAGTTCGTCCCCAGAAATATACCGGACGGACTGTTTCTTAGCCATTCGGGGCTACGGCTGGAGCTCCCGGGCCGCGGAGGACATCGGACCGCCCTCGGAGCGCTCGGTCTTGTGCCCCTTGCTGCCCGGCGCCAGGGTGCGTACGTCCACGGCCTCGGCCGGGGCGCCCCGCGCGTACAGCCCGTCGGGTTCGGTGTCCCGGTCGTGCGGCAGCAGCCAGAAGACCCTGCGCCTGAACGTACCGGACGAACGGGACGGCTTGGCCTTCGGGCCGAGCAGCGCGTACCCGACCATCCGGCCGTCGCGGTGGTAGGCGGGCCTGCCGCGCCGGGTCGGGAGGCGGTCCAGGCTCTGGCGTACGTAGTCGAGCGCGCTGATGTCCTCGAGCCATACGAGGTCCACCTCGTAGACGATCTCGTCCTCTGCGATGAGGGCACTCATACTGTCTCCTCGTCCGCGAGCAGGCCGATGCCCGGGTAGTACTTGCGCTGGTTGGAAAGGATCATTTCCTTGGGCGATGCCAGCCCCACCACCTCGCGGACATGGGCCGCGAAGGCTCTGGACGAGATCGCCGGAACACCCTCATTCTGGCACCAGCGCTTATAGGCCGCGTAGAGCTGCGCCTGTTCCGCCCGCAGATCGGCGTCCAGCCGGCAGGTCTCGCTGACGAAGCGTCCGGTGTGGTCCTCGGTCTCGGCGTAGACGGTGGTCGCGATACGGACCCGCTCGGGGCCCGAGAGGTCCTTGTCGCCGCCGAGGTAGCGGCGGGCGCCCCCGATCAGCCAGTTGAGGATGCCGGGGCCTTCCTGGGTGACCAGGATGTCCGCGAGGTTGTCGATCTTGCGGTGGTCGGAGACGACCCGTTCGAACGGGATGAGGCGCATGCGCCGCCAGAAGGCGAAGCCGCCGGTGCCGACCTCGGGGCGGTGATTGCCCAGCAGCCACATCTTGTGCGTCGGCTCGAAGCTGAAGAAGTCCTGTCTCATCCGGCGGGCCTTGATCCGGTCGCCTCCGGTGAGCAGCTTGACCCGGGCCTCGTCGAAGCGGTCGCCCGGCTTGACCTCGCTGCACACGATCACCCGCCGGCCGTGGAGTTCGGCGAGGTCGGTGGGGTGGCCCTCGTACGGACGCGACATCAGGAAGCCTGGGGGCGCCGCGTCCGCGTAGTCCCTGAGGAGCTTCATCAGGACGTCCAGCAGGACGGACTTGCCGTTCTTGCCTGAGCCGAACAGGAACGGCATGACCTGGCCGCCGACGTCCCCGGTGATGGAGTAGCCGAGCAGCAGCTGGAGGAAGCCGATCATCTCCGCGCCGTCCGGGCCCTCGCCGAAGGTGTCGGTCAGGAAACGGTCCCAGCGGGGCGTGGGCATCGCCCGGGGGGCGGCCGAGGTGGAGCGGGAGTGGAAGTCCTTGGTGGGCTCCGCGGGCCGGATGTGGCCGGTCCTCAGGTCGACGACGCCCGCAGGGGTGCACAGGGCGTACGGATCCGCGTCCAGCAGCGCCGCGTTGAGCACCATGCCGGGGGCCGACTTGGCCTGCGTCAGCATCGCGTTCATCCCGCTGGTGCTGAGCGTGCGGCGGCGGTGCTGCTGGAGCGCGGCCGGAGTGAAGACGCCCCGGGGGTCGGTGGTGGCGAGGGACTCCGCGAGGTCGCCCGCCGACCACATGACCGTGTCGTCCTCGTCGAACTGCCAGCGGGTGCCGTCCCAGCGGAACCAGCCGATGCCGGGGACGTGCCGGTAGTCGTTGCGGTAGAGCTTGACGAACAGTTTGGCGTTGCCCCGGTCGGTGAGGGTGTCGGGCAGCAGCCCGTCCGCCGTCGCCTCGCCCTCCCGTACGCCGGGGGCCTCCGGGCCCGGCGGGGGCGGGTACTGCGTGGACGTGTCGCTCTGCCGGGGCGCCGGGAGGGGCTGCGCGAGGATCTGCGCGGCCACCGCCTCCACGTCGAAGGCCGACAGCACTTTCTCCTTGTCCACGCTCACGCACGCCCCCCGAGGGGCAGCGGACGGGCCCGCCCGGCGCTCAAGCTGCCCCGGATGACGGCCAGCGAGCGCCGCTGCTGCCCGGGACGGGCCCGCTCGGCCGCCTCCCGTAACGCGCGGACCGCTTCGTCCTCGGTGAGGCGCCCCGCCGCGACCAGGCCGCCCGCGGTGTACGCGGCCCGGTTCAGCTTCTCGGAGAACGCGGCGCCCTCGGGGACGGCGGCGCAGGCGGTGACCTCGGCCAGGACGCCCGCCAGCAGGCGTTCGGCCGAGGTCCCGGGACGGCCGCTCGCCGCGAGCACGGCCTGCCTGGCCCGGGGCGGCACGGGGCGCGGCCCCGGCCCGGAGGCGGACGGCAGATGCCCGGTGCGCTGCAGTTCCCTGGCCAGCCAGGCGGGCAGCGGGGCGGGGGTGCGTACGGTGCCCAGTGGTTGGTAGACCCCGGCGGGGGTGACGGTCCCGGGGGCCACGATGTACCCGCCGTGCGCCCGTACGTCGACCTGCCAGGCGAGGGCGCGGCCGTGGCCCGACCCGGTGGAGCACTGCCAGGGGTGGCCGCCGTCGTTGCGGTACCAGACGTGGAGCCCGCCGGACGGGGTGCGGACGCGGAGCGTGGACGTGTCGTCCGCCGGGCTGGTGGCGCCGCGCAGGGCGGCCAGGACGCCCAGGGTGTGGAAGCCGTTGGCGAGGCCGGTCAGGTCGACCGCTGCGGATATCCCGACGCCGGGTAACAGCCGGTCCCGGTCGGGTAATTCACGCGCGTGCGCGTCGATGTCGATCACGACGAGGCCGGCGGACCCGGTGGCCACGCCCACCCCGAGCTCGGGCCGGTTCCCCCACCACTGCCCGATGCGCTCGAAGTCGAGCGTCGCCGCGTGGAACCCGTGGCACCAGCGGCCCGCGCGCAGACAGTCGCAGCCCGCCCGGTCGTGGTCCGGGCGGCGGCACGCCCCGCAGTTGCCCACCGGGGTCTTGCGGCCCGGAGCAAGAGGGTGAACCGGCCAGCCCTGGCGTGCGCACCACCAGGCTGTGGTCAGAGGCTGCGAAGCGATCGGTGCAGCTCTCGTGAACTGCCGTGGGTCGCTGCGCGAGACCCGCAGTTCAGCTGCCATTCACTTCCCCCATCAGCGACTGAAGCGACTCAACTCGCAAAATCAGATTAGCGAAACCTGCGGGGGAGGAGAGCGACATGCGGCAGAACAGATGTACGTGTCCATAGGGGCCCGGAGCGACTGAGCGACTGAAGGGCCAGCGACCGAAGGTTGTTCAGTCGCTCGTTGGGTCGCTCGAAAAACCGCAGGTCACAGAGGTGCGAAAGACTGAACAGCGACTGAAGCGACTCAAGCTCTCTATATATGACGCACACGCGCACACACGCGAATGTCTCTATATACCTGACCCTTGAGTCGCTTCGGTCGCTTTTTTGCTTTCTCGCGCTTCTGACCTGGTGTTTCGTGAGCTACTCAGCGAGCGACCCAAGGCCTTTCGGTCGCTGAAGTTCAGTCGCTGTGCCCGAGGAAGGGGTTTCGGGCACCTCAAGCCCTTCTGAACCGGGCCTCCAGCGATGTCACCCGTACGGGGAGGGCCGGGCCGGTCCGGATGAGAAAACGATGCGCGATCCGCGCGGTGCGGATGAGTGATCGGGGTGTGGTTCGTGTAGGGTCGCGCGGGAGGTGATCCTTTTGTCCCACGAGGAGCAGGCGCTGTTCAGCGCGGTGGACGCACTGCTGGAGCAGGTCGCGCAGGACCCCTTGCCGCCTCCCGCCGAACGCAAACGTCTGCGGGAGGCCGCGGGGCTGAGCCAGGATCAGGTCGCGAAGGCGCTGAAGAGCCGCCGTGAGTCGGTCGGCAACTGGGAGTCCGGGCGCAGCGAGCCGAGGCCGCCGAAGCGGGCCGCCTATGCCCGGCTGCTCGAGGGCCTGTCCATGCGGTTCGCCGTGGACGTCGTGGCGGCGGGGGCCGTTGCCGCCCAGCCGGCCGCGGCCGAGCCTGAGCCCGTCGCGCCCGAACCCGTCGCACCTGAACCCGAACCGGTCGTCCCCGAGCCCTCCTCGCGGGCCCCGAAGGCACCCGTGCCCGCCGCGTCCCCGGCCGGCGACGACGCGCGTTTCGAGAACGGGCCGCTCGCCGTCGTCGATGTCGTCGACGGCCGGGCCTGCGCCTACTGCGTCGGCGGGCTGCTCCTGGACGTACCCGCCAAGTCCCTTCCCGCCCTGGTCGAATGGACGCTGAACGAGGCGCGCCTCGGCGCCCCCCGGCTGCACTTCAACGGGCAGGACGCCGACCCCCTGATCGTCCTCACCGAGGCGGCCTGCGAGCGCTACGGGCTGCCCGCACGGCTGACCCAGGAGGAGCGTCTCGAGGGCAGGCTGCCGGAGGACCACAAGGTGCTGGGGCAGCTGGAGCGGGCGGACTGGAAGCTCACCCGGCGCGGCTTCGGGCCCTGGGCCCGCATCTACCGCCCCGCGCAGGGCTCCCGCCGCAACTGCGTCCAGCTCTGCATCCCGTCGTGGAACGCGCTGGACGTACGCCACTGGGACGGCGCCCCTGAGCTGCCCCCGGCGGAACTCGCCCGGCTGCTGGGCACGTACGCCTCTCGGGTCATGACGCCGCGCGGCTCCACCGCCGTCACCGGCCTGGAGCTGATGACCTCCCTGCACCCGCCGACCCGCGCCGGTGAGCCGGACGCGGACGGCAAGCGCCACAGCGAGCGCAACCCCGGCTCCCTCGGCACCGAACCCGTCGCGTGCGCCCCGTGCGAGGCCCCCGACGGGCATCCGCTCCTCGCGGACCTGCCCCGCTTCCACCAGCGGGGCCCGGCCGAGATGCTCTTCGAGGAGGCCTACGACTGGGCGCGCCCGCTCACCGACGCCGAGTGCCTCAAGCGCCACCTGGTCGGGATCGACGTCAACCTCGCGTTCGGCGCGGCCGCCAACGGAGCCGTGGTCGGGCTCGACGGGCCCGTGTACGCCAAGGACCCGCAGTTCGATGCGAAGCTGCCGGGCTCCTGGCTGGTGGACCTCTCCCATGTGGACCTCTCCCGGGTCCGGGTCGGCAAGGAGTGGCGGCGGCTCGAAGGGGAGCTGCTCCCCAGCCCGTTCACGCCCAAGGGGGAGCGGCCCGAGGGCCCCGCCTGGTACGCGACGCCGACCGTGGCGTACGCCGTCGAGCTCGGCTACGAGGTCGCGCCGGTCGAGGCGTGGGTGCGGCCGGTCAACGGGCGCTATCTGGACGGCTGGTACAAGCGCCTGCGCGACGCGTACGTTGCGACCATGGCGGACCTGGGCGTGACCGAGGACCTGGCCCCGGACGCGTTCCTGGCGGCGATGGACGGCTACCGGCGGCGCGATCCGCAGCTGGCCGTCGTGCTGTCCGCGATCAAGGCGACCGCCAAGGGCGGCATCGGCAAGCTCCGGGAGCGGCCGCGCGGCGGCGGCTGGCGGCCCGGCCGGCCGTGGCCCGCCCTGAACCGGCCGACCTGGCGCCCCGACATCCGGGCCGCCGTCATCTCCCGGGCCCGGATCAACATGCACCGCAAGATGGTCAGACTGGCCGACGCGACCGGGCAGTACCCCGTGGCGATCCTCTCGGACTGCGCCGTGTACGCGTCCGACGGGCCCTCGCCGCTGGACTTCCTGCCCTACCGGGACGGCAAGCCGCTGCCCGGGGGCTTCCGGCTCGGGGTCAGCCCCGGCATGGTCAAGCACGAGGGCACCCAGAGCACCCTGTGGGCCGAGGGCATCCGCGAGGAGCACGGCATCGAGCTCAACCTCGCCCGGTACATCAAGGACGGCACGGTCACCGCCAAGGACGACGGAGAGTAGGGAACCAGCCGATGAACACGGTCGGGGAAGGCCTCGAGGAGGCGGTCCAGCGGGCGTTCACCCGTCCGGTGCCCAAGTCGGCCGGTGCGCAGATGCGGTACCTGGTGAAGCAGCTCAAGGGCACCAGGGCCGTCGCCGGCCTGCTCGGGATCACCCAGCGCACGGTCGAGCGGTATGTGCGCAACCAGATCAAGAACCCCCGGCAGGACCTCTCCGAGCGCCTGGAGCGCGAGGTCAGGAGGCGCTGGCAGCCGAAGATCCGGGCCCGAGCGAAGAAGGACGCGGCGACCACCGGGGGCATCATCATCGACACCCGGGCCCGCTTCGGCTACACGGCGGCCCCCGGCACCACCGACGACGCCCGGCTGCGCCATCTCACGGTGGCGCTCCCGCCCGTCTACGCGGCCCGGCTCTTCGAGGCGCAGGAGCAGGGCGTGACGGACCGCCGGCTCCAGGAGATCGCCGCCGAGGGCCTCCAGGAGGTCTACTTCAAGGACGCCGGCCGGCGGGCCCAGGGGCTGCTGGTGGAGTACACCGACCTGGAACACGTGGAGTTCGATCTCTGAGGCCCTGCGGCCCTGCGCCGGACGTCACTCGGCGGTGGTGTCGTCCGGGGCCGTGTAGAGGACCTCGCGGGCCTGTTCCGCGGCGCGGGTGATGCCCTCGGAGACGAAGTCGAGGAAGCGGGCGATGTTCTCGAGGCGGGCGGCGGCCGGGGTGCCGGGGCCGAGGACTCCGACGCCCTGCCGTGCGGTCTCGACGAGCCGGTCGTTGGCGCGGGCGCTGGCGATGGTCGCCTCGTACCAGAGCCCGTCGTCGACGAAGTAGCGCTCGCGGCGGCGTTCGTCGCGCTCCCTGCGGACGAGGCCCTGGCTGTCGAGGAACGCGATCGCCTTGGAGATGGACGCCGGGCTGACCTGGAGGCGTTGCACGAGGTCGGCGGAGGTGAGGCTGCCGGTGTCGGTGGTGTAGAGGCAGACCAGCACCCGCGACATCATCTTGGGCAGGCCCGACTGCATGAAGACGGTCGTGAGCGTCTCCTCGTACGCCCGCACGGCCCCGGCGTCGCGCCCGTCGGGCCGCGTGGCCGTCTGCGGTCCCCGGGGCGCGGGCTTCTTGCGGCGGTGGGCGCGGTGTTCGGTCGCGCGGTGGGCCAGGTCGGCCCGGTAGGCGGTGGGGCCGCCGTTGCGCATCACCTCACGCGTGATCGTCGAGGTCGGACGGTCCAGGCGCCGGGCGATCTCCGCGTAGGCGAGGCCGTCGGCCAGCCCCAGGGCGATCTGCTGACGTTCCTGTCCGGTGAGTCTGCCTCCCGGCATCGGGTTCTCCTTCGGTCTTCCTGAGGCCCCAGTATAGCGTTCACTCTCATCTCATTGCAACGAATGGCGAACTGTCGTTGCGTTAAATTCTGGACCGTTGCAACGGTTTTGCTGCCTCTGCCTGCGGTTATGTTGATCGAGTGCAACGAATTCGTTGTCGGATCTATAAATGCAACGTAGCTTTCCATCATCGGAAACAACGCCGAAGGAGAGCACCATGCAGAAGTACGACACCCCCGCCCCCGTCCTCGCCGTCCTCGACATCCCCGCCGGACGCATCCGGTTCATCGCCGCCGACCGCGCCGACACCACGGTCGAGGTCCTGCCCGCCGACGCGTCGAAGGGCCGCGACGTGAAGGCGGCCGAGCAGATCACCGTCGCCTACGGGGACGGGGTCCTGCGCATCGAGGCCGCACCGGCCAGACACCGCGTGCTCGGCAGCTCCGGATCGGTCGAGGTGACCGTCCAGCTGCCCGTCGGCTCCCGCGTCGAGGCGAAGGCCGCCGGTGCCGAACTCCGGGGCGTCGGACGGCTCGGCGACGTCGCCTTCGAGGGCGCGCAGGGTTCGGTCAAGCTCGACGAGGCGGCCGGCGCCCGCCTCACCCTTCTCGCCGGCGACATCTCGGTCGGCCGGCTCGGCGGCCCCGGCGAGATCAGTACCCGCAAGGGCGACATCCGGATCGACGAAGCGGTCCGCGGCACGGTCGTCCTGCGCACCGACTCCGGCGAACTGAACGTCGGCGCCGCCCGCGGGGTCTCCGCCTCACTGGACGCCGGCACCACCTACGGCCGCATCCACAACGCGCTCAGGAACACCGACGGCGCCGCCGTCCTGAACATCCACGCGACCACCGCCCACGGCGACATCACCGCCCGCAGCCTCTGAGGAGTCCCCATCATGACCGACCTGGCCATCGCGGCGAACGGGCTGCGCAAGTCATACGGCGACAAGCTCGTCCTCGACGGGATCGACCTGCGCGTCCCGGCGGGCAGCGTCTTCGCACTGCTCGGCCCCAACGGCGCCGGCAAGACCACCGTCGTCAACATCCTCTCCACCCTCGTCTCCGCCGGCGCGGGCTCCGGTGACATCCGGGTCGGCGGGCACGACCTCGCCGCGCACCCGCAGGCGGTGCGTGCCGCCATCGGCGTCACCGGGCAGTTCTCCGCCGTCGACGGACTGATCACGGGCGAGGAGAACATGCTGCTCATGGCGGACCTGCACCACCTCTCCCGCGCCGAGGGCCGCCGCACCGCCGCCGAACTCCTGGAACGCTTCGACCTGGTGGAGGCGGCGAAGAAGCCCGCCTCCACCTACTCCGGCGGAATGAAGCGCCGCCTGGACATCGCCATGACGCTGGTCGGGAACCCGCGGATCATCTTCCTCGACGAACCGACCACCGGCCTCGACCCGCGCTCCCGCCACACCATGTGGGGCATCGTCCGCGAGCTCGTCGCCGGCGGGGTGACGGTCTTCCTCACCACCCAGTACCTGGAGGAGGCCGACGAACTCGCCGACCGCATCGCGGTCCTGAGCGACGGCACGATCGCCGCCGAAGGCACCGCCGACGAACTGAAGCGGCTCGTCCCCGGCGGCCACGTCCGGCTCCGCTTCACCGACCCCGCCGCCTACCGCCGCGCCGCCCTCGTCCTGGACGGGGCGGCCGGGGACGAGGAGACGCTGTCGCTCCGCATCCCCAGCGACGGCAGCCAGCGCGACCTGCGCACCGTCCTGGACCGCCTGGACACGGCGGGCGTCGAGGCCGGCGAACTCACCGTGCACACCCCCGACCTCGACGACGTGTTCTTCGCCCTGACCGGCGCAGCCGGCATCCCCGACCAGCCCAAGGAGCCAGTCCGATGAGTGCCCTCTCCCTCGCCGTGCGCGACTCGTCCACGATGCTGCGCCGCAACCTCCTGCACGCCCGGCGCTATCCGTCCCTCACCCTGAACCTGCTGCTCACCCCGGTGATGCTGCTGCTGCTCTTCGTCTACATCTTCGGCGACACGATGGGCGCCGGCCTCGGCGGCGGTGCGGGCCGCTCCGCGTACATCGCCTACATCGTCCCGGGGATCCTGCTGATGACCATCGGCAGCACCGTCGTAGGGACCGCGGTGTCCGTCTCGGGTGACATGAGCGAGGGCATCATCGCCCGTTTCCGCACCATGGCCATCCACCGCGGGTCCGTGCTCTTCGGACATGTCGTCGGCAGTGTGCTGCAGGCGGTGGCGAGCGTGGTCCTCGTCGGTGCCGTGGGGATCGCCATGGGCTTCCGCTCCACGGACGCGAGCGTCCTGGAGTGGCTGGCGGCCTTCGGGCTGCTGGTGCTCTTCGCCCTGGCGCTCACCTGGATCGCGGTCGGCATGGGCCTGAGCAGCCCCAACGCCGAGGCGGCGAGCAACAACGCGATGCCGTTGATCCTGCTGCCGCTCGTCTCCAGCGCGTTCACCCCGGTCGACTCCATGCCCGGCTGGTTCCGGCCCGTCGCCGAGTACCAGCCCTTCACCCCCGCCATCGAGACCCTGCGGGGGCTGCTCCTCGGCAGCGGGATCGGCCACAACGGCTGGCTGGCGGTCGCCTGGTGCCTGGGCCTGGCGGCGCTCGGGTACTTCTGGTCGACGGCGAAGTTCAGCCGCGACCCGAAGTAGCCGCCGCCCGTGCCCGCGTGGGCCGCCACCTCCGTCGCGCCCGTCCCGGCCCGAGCGCGACCTTGAGTCGCTTCGGTCGCTGCGGCGGGCCGTACGGCTGCTGTGACCTGCGCCTTCGGGGTACGGCCCGGGCAGCGACCCAAGAGCGCGTCAAAAACAGGCCAACCGGTTTGTTTTGCGCCGACTGGAGGGCCGCTCGAAGTCCGCTCCGGTGGGGATGGCGGACGTGCGGTGCCGGACGCGTGCGGGTGCGGGACAGACGGTGTGACGGTTTCAGACGACCGGGCCGGTCAGCACCGAGGTGAAGATGTTCTGCCCGTCCTGGTGACCGGTGACCTCGAACGTCACCGTGTTGCCGGCCTCCGGCGACACGCGGGTGACCTCGATCCAGCAGGGACGGTCGAGTTCGGCGTAGTGGTGGAACTCGTTGGACGCCGCGGTCGGGGTGAACGAGCGGGGCGCCATCAGGGCGCAGGCGGCCTGGCGGGCGCCTTCGATCAGAACCATGCCGGGCACGTGGTCGCCCAGGTGGTCGAAGAGGATCGGATGGTTGAGGTCGGGTGTGAGCAGCCAGCGCGAGGGGCTGTCGGTCGGGGAGAGCACCACGTCCGTGGAGAAGGTCCGGCCGACGGTGGCCGCGGGCAGCAGAGCACGGGCCGGGGGCGGGGTGACGGGCGGAAGATCCGCGCTCTGTGCGCGCAGCCGCTTGTAGACGGCCGGCGGAATGACGGAGAACTGTCCGCCGCCGGTGGCCAGCAGACGGCCGTTGCGGTGCAGGGCGTACTCGAGCTGCAGCCGGCCGGCCATGCCCCTGCGCCGGACGACGTTCGTGCAGCGGGTGTCGAGGTCGAAATCGGTGGGTCCCGAGGCGATGCGCAGATTCGTGAGGTCCGCGACGTACGAGATGTCCGACAGGACGAAGTTGTGGCCGAGCGGCACACCGAACTCCGCGTGGGACAGGAAGATGCCGGTCTGGCGGAACGTCTCCGCGATCTGCAGCGGGTCGTGGCTCGTTCCGTCGAGGCTCCGGAACAGGGTGTGGGCTCGGGGCCATTGGCCGGTGAGCGAGAAGCGCATCCCGTCCTGGGTGTCGCAGCCGGTGAGGAAAACCTCCGCCAGGCAGTCGCGGTGGACGTACTCCTTCGCGACCGTGGTGGTCAGCCGTGGTGGGGCTGCCGGCAGGGCGGTTCTGGCTTCAGCCGTGGTCAGACTCATGGGGGCCCCCGTCTTTGAAAACCTGGATTCGGCGACGCCATTTAAGATACGGACCTACCGGTTTTCTTCAATCGACCCCAAAGTAAAGGGTTAGTCAAAGATCTATTGTTTACTTGAATATTTCATTCCGTTTCTTCACTGCCTCTGCGTAATCGAGCGCCCAGATAATTGGATAAAGCCGAACATAACGGGCGTAGATCAACTTGCTTTCGCGTACAGCTTCCTTCGCTCGCGCGAAAAAAAACCTTTCGAGCGGTTTCCTTTTGTCGTAGGGGGTGCATTCCGCCTCGAAAGCGCGTACAGAAACCAACCGTTTCCGTAGCCCTGTGGCGCGAGTGGGCTGGTGGCATGGAAGATGATCAGCTGAGAACGTTGTCTTGGGCATCGCACTACTAAACCAACCAGCCGTGCGGTTTGCTAAGGTGTGCACGAGTCAGTGCGGAGATCTTCGGGTGAATCGGGCGGACGGATTCCGGCGCTCTCCCCAGGTCAGAGGAGGACATGATGGTCAAGCAGGCGCGAGCGGCTGTGACTCGTCAAGCCCTCATCTCGGCTGCGGCGGAGGTGTTCGGTACCGACGGGTACGCGATGGCAACGCTGCCGGCGATCAGCCGGCTCGCCGGAGTGAGCTCGGGGGCCCTGCACTTCCACTTCCCCAACAAGGACGCTCTGGCCGCCGCTGTGGAGAGCGCGGCTGCCGAGTCCGTCCGCGCGCTGACCGAGGAGTGCACGGCCGCCGCGGGCGGCCGGCTGCAGTCGCTCATCGACGCCGTGTGCCGGCTGATGGCCGCGGTGTCCAGCGACCCCGTCGTCCGTGCGGGTTTCCGGCTGGGCGGCGACCCCTCCCGCAAGAGCGAGGCGAAGCTGTACGACTGGTGGTACGGGTGGGTGCAGGACTCCCTCGCCCAGGCGCGCCGCGACGGCGAACTGGCCGACGACGTCTCGGCGGACGACGCGGCGGTCGTCATCGTCGCCTCGACGCTGGGCCTGGAGACCCTCGGCGCGGTCGACCGGTACTGGCTCTCGGCGGAGCGGGTCGCCCAGCTGTGGTCGTTCGCGCTCCCGAGGCTCGGGGCCGCCGAGCAGTGAGGCGGGCGGTGCGTCGAGAGACGTAAAACAGTCCACACGGTTTGGTAATGACCACGCAATCAAGGGTCTGACGGGGCGCTCTGACGCCCCGTTTGGCCCTTATGTGCGTTTCGTGGCCCGCGTTTCCCCTCGCCTCAAGGATCGCTGGGGCTGGGGACGAGAGGAAACAGGCGGATCGGTTTGGTATTGACATACCGCACGCGCTGTTTTTAAAGTCGGGGGGTCAGCAACAGTTCCGGGCGGCCCGAGGCGGTCCGGAGATGACGGGGAGACGGCGTGGACATCGACGTACTCGGCACGCTTACCGTGCGGGAGAAGGGCACCTCGATCACACCGACCGCGCCCAAGCCCCGGCAGGTGCTCGCCCTGCTGGCGCTGCACGCGGACGAGGTGGTGCCCGTGGGCATGCTGACCGAGGAGCTGTGGGGCAGCGAGCCGCCCCGCAGCGCGCGCCCCACTCTGCAGACCTACATCCTGCAGCTGCGCGAACTGATCACCCTCGCGCTCGAACGGGACGGCGACGAGCACCGCTCGGCCAAGGACGTCCTGCTCACCGTGCCGGGCGGCTACCTCCTCAAGGGCGGCGAAGGCACCCACGACGTGCAGGAGTTCGAGCGCCTGGCCGGCATGGGATACCGGGCCATGGACGCCGAGGACTTCCCCGAGGGCGCCCGGCTGCTGCGCGAGGCACTCGCACTGTGGACCGGACCGGCCCTCGCCGACGTCCACACCGGCCCCCATCTGGACACCCAGATCAAGCGCCTGGAGGAGAGCCGGCTCTGCGCGCTCGACCAGCGCATCGAGGCCGACCTCAAGCTCGGCCGCCACCGCGAGCTGCTCTCCGAACTGACCGTCCTGCTCAGCCGGTACTCGACCCACGAGAGCCTGTGCGGCCAGTACATGCTCGCGCTCTACCGGTCCGGGCGGCGCGGTGAGGCACTCGACGCCTACCAGCGGCTGCGCTCCACGCTGGTGCGCACCCTGGGACTCGAACCCTCGCCCGCGCTGGCCAAGCTCCAGCGCTCCATCCTCATGGCCCGCCCGGAGGGCGTCGGCGGAGCCGGCGGGATACGGCTCGCCGAGATCGGCTGACCCGCCGGAACGGTCCGTCGGCACTCCCCGCCCGGGGAGTGCCCCCTCTCCGACGGCGTTCGAGGGCTTCTCAAGGTGTGCGCCGCAGCCTGTGGGCATCAGGAGGAGGGCAGCCATGTCGGCTGAGCGAGGGCACTCGACCCAGCGCACCATGTCCGTGGCCGCCCCGGCAGGAGTCGTGTACGGGATGCTGGCCGACGCCGTGCGCTGGCCCGTCTTCCTGCCCTCCCTCCTGCACGTCGAGCGCATGGACTTCGACGGCGTCGAGGAACAGCTGCGCGTCTGGGACCTGACGGACGGCCATGTCCGCTCCTCGCACCTGCGCCGCACCCTCGACCCGCGGACCAGGTCCATCGGCTTCGAGCAGCGCACCGGGGACCGGGCGGACGCGCCCGTCACCGGCCGCTGGAGCGTCGAGCCCGAGGACGAGGGCTCGACGCTGACCCTGCGCCAGGACGGCGCCTCCGCCTCCCACGACGTGCCCGAACGGCTGCGGCAGGTCAAGGAGACGGCCGAGCGCTGGGAGCGGCTGGACGAACTGCTCGTCGGCTTCGAGGACAGCGTGCACGTCGAGGGCCCCAGCGAGCTCGTCTACGACTTCCTCTACCGCATGGAGGACTGGGTCGAGCTCATTCCGCACGTCGAGTGGACCCTCGTACGGGAGGACCAGCCCGGCGTGCAGCTGGCCGCCATGGACACCTGCGCCGAGGACAGCGGCGAGACCGTCACCGTGGAGACCGTGCGGCTGTGCTTCCCGCACGCCGGACGGATCGTCTACAAGGAGACCCTGACCCCCGATCCGATCGCCTCGCACAGCGGGGAGTGGTCGCTGCTGCCGGACGAGTCCGGAGTGAAGGTCGTCTCCACCCACCAAGTGATGCTCAGGGAAGAGGCCATCGGGCGGGCCCTGGGCGAGCAGGCCACCCCGGCCGACGCCCGCCACCACGTCCGTACGTGGCTGGGCCGGGCGAGCACCGAGGCGCTGGGCCTGGCCAAGTGGCATGCGGAGAGCGCTGTCCGCCGCCTGCGATGACGACGATCAGGAGGCTCCGATGACCCTCACCCGGCCGGCACCGGTCACGGCGCCGGGCGGCCCGTCCGCCTCGGGGACGGCGCCGCCGCGCACCGCCGCGCGCGCGTACGCCGAGCTGCCGCCCCCGGTCGGCGCCGCCCTGCGCGCCCTGCGGCTCGACGCGCTGCTCGGCGACCCCGACGACGCGGACAACCCGCTCGGCCGCGCCGCCCTCGCCGACCGCGCGCACACCGACGCGCTGCCCGTGCCCGAGGACCTGCGGGCCGAGTTCGTGCCGAGCGCGGCCGGCGGGCACTTCAGCACGCCCGAGCAGCTCGCCCGCGCCCTGCGCCCGCTCTTCCGCCGCGACCTGGCGCTGAGTCAGGCATGGGGCGTACGGCCACTGCTCGTCGCGGACGACGGCACCGGCTGCGCGCCCGCGCGGGCGGGCGAGCTGGCCGCGCTGCTGGGACCGGCCGCGCTCATCGCGGTGACGGGCACCGTCCTGCGCGACGCCGTGCGGGTCGTCGACGCCCGCGGCCGTCACGAGCCTGCCGTACGCCAGTGGCACGGCACGCTCGCCGAGGGCTTCGCCGACCTGCTGGCCTGCGAGAGCCTGCTCGCCGTCGCGCTGCGCTCCCTCGAACTGCCCGACGCCGGAACGCCCGCCCTGGCCGCCGCCGTCGGCTATGTCGTGCCGCAGATCGTCGGTGACGTCCGCAGCGCCCTCGACCTGGTGCTGCACGAGACCGGCTCCGGGCCCGGCAGCCCCCGCGCCCGCGCACTCGGCAAGATCGCCGATGACCTGCCGCACGCCGCGGTCGACTGGTTCGCCTCGACGGTCGGCCAGGCCAAGCTGGTGCGCGCGCGGTCCGGCCCGGCCGGCGTGGAGCCGTACGAGGACGGGGCCTGGGCCGGCACCCTGTTCCGGCTCGGCGAGCCGGTCGCCCAGGACCTTCCGGCCGACGGGTACCACTACGCCCTGACCGCCACCCTGCCCGCGGCGGCCGCGCGCCTCGCCGACGCGTCCGGCCCCGCCCATGTCGCGCTGGCCCGTGCCGCCCGGCGGCTGACGACCGAACACCGCACCCTGCTCCTGCCGTTGCGCCGGGCCGCCCACGCCGACCCGGCCGACGCCTCGGTACGGGCCCTGGCCGACCGCAAGGCCCTGCTCCTGCTGGCCGCCGCCGTGCTCGGCGTGCGCGAGGCCGCCGCCGATGTGCCCGGCGCCTACATCGGCACCCCCGACTGGGCGCTGCTCGCCCTCGCCCGCGTCACCGAACGGCTCGGCGTGCCGCTGCCCACCGGCCTGACCGATCCGCGCGACGGCGTCTGGGCCGTGCTGGCCCACCGGGTCCGGCACCACGTCGACGTCGACGTGTACGCCACGAGACTCCTGTGGTGAGCGGGCCGTGGAACGCACCCCCGGGGAGCAGGCCGTGAACACCGCACCCGGCCCGGCGGCCCCGCTGCACCTGGCGGGCCCCGACGGGCCCTGGGAGCCGGTGCGCGACGTCCTGGAATCCGCGCGTCCCGTCATCGTGCACACCACCTGGGGCGAGTGGCTGACCGCCGCCCTGCTGGACCCGGAGCTGCGCGCCCTGCTGGGCGGCGACTGGCAGCGCTACCGGCACACCCCCAGCGCGGCCGGCCGGTTCCGCTTCGCCGTCTCCCGGATGGTCATACGGCACACGGCGGCAGCCGCCCTCCAGACGGCCCCGGGCTCCCTCGACCTCACCTACCGGCCCGGCGGCCGCCCCCAGCTGCGCGGCCTCGGCGAGGAACTGGAGGTGAGCCTCGCCCACACCGAGGACGTCCTCGTCGTCGGCGTGAGCGCCACCGGGCCGGTCGGGGTGGACGTCGAACCCCTCGGCCGCCCGGTCTCCTTCGAGCTGCTGCGCGACCACGTCTGCACCCCCGAGGAGGCCGAGGCGCTCGCCGCGCTGCCCGAGGCCGAACGGGCGCTGCGCATGCTGAACCTGTGGACCCTGAAGGAGGCATACACCAAGGCGCTCGGGCACGGCCTGCGGCGCCGCTTCTCCTCGATCGCCTTCGGCCGGGACGCGCAGGGGCGCACCGTCCTGGCCGACGACACGCCCCCCGCCTGGGAGTTCGCGACCCATGTCGTCCAGGGCCGGTATCTGGCGAGCATCGCGCACCGCCGCCACCCCGGCGTCACGGTGTCCCCGCTGCCCGAGCCCGGCGCGGCGGCCTGGTCCCCGTCCCCGTCCGCCCCGCAGAGCCCGGACCCCCGATGAGTGAGGGCCGGGTCGACTTCGTGCTCGCGGCGGTCCACCAGCCGGTGCCCGCGGCCTCCGGCCTGCCCTTCGAACTGGAGCTGTGCGGACCGCTCGGCACCGGCCGGGCCGAGGCGGTGGCGGCCCGGGTCGCCCAGCGCCACCGCGCGTACACCGTCACCGTGGACGCCGCCGGCACCGGCCGCCACACCCTGCGCATCGCCCCCACGCACGGCCCCCCGGCCCGGCCCGGCGCCGCGGTCCTCGCCGATGTCCTGGCGCTGGCGGCCGGGGCGCGCGACACGGTCGCCGCCGCGGGGCACCAGCGCGATCTGATCCGGGCGGCGGTGACCGGCCCGGCGGACGGGCACGTCGGCCAGCTCGCCTGGAACTGGACCGGGCCCATCGACCTCGGCCGGCTCGCCGACGCCTGGCTGTCCGTCGCCGACCGCGAGACCGTCCTGCGCGCCTCGTTCGACTGGACGCACCTGCCCCGGCTCGTGCTGCACGAGTGGGCCGAGATCGAGATCGCCCACCTCGACCACACCGCCGTCTCCTGGAGCGACCTGGTCGAGCGCGACCGGGCACGCAGCTTCGCCCCGCACCGGCCCGGCCTGCTGCGGGTGACGCTGCTGGACGGGCCGCCGAACCCGGAGGGGGAGCGGCCGCCCACCCGGGTGCTGCTCACCTACCACCGGGCGCTGCTGGACGAGCGCGGAGTCCATCTGCTGCTGCGGGAGTTCTACCGGGCGTACGCGCGCGGCGGGGTGCTGCCCGGCGGCGACCGGCGCCCCGATGTGCGCGACCACGCCCTGTGGCTGGCCCGGCAGCACACCGGCGCCGCGCGCGCCTACTGGGCGACGGCCGCGCCGCCGCCGGAGGCGATCGTGCGCCCGGGCCTGGTGGGCGGGCGCCCGACCGGGCACACCGGCATCGGGCGCGTCCAGCGCCGGCTGCGGCCCCCGCAGACCGCCCGGCTGCGGACCTGGGCGGCGATGCGCGGGGCCGGCGAGTCCAGCGCCCTGCACGTCGTGTGGGCGCTGCTGCTGTACCGGGCGGTGGCGGCCACCGCGCCCGCCCCGGTCAGCTTCGGCGTGCATCTGTCGGGCCGGGACGTGCCGATGGAGGGCGCGGGAGGCATTCCGGGACTGCTGGGCAATCCGCTGCCGATGACGGTCACCGTCGACCCCGGCACCCGGCTGGACAGCCTGCTGGAACAGGCCCGCGACGCCGCGCTGGACCTGGCCGTGCACGCGTGGGTGCCCGCCGACCGGGTCCGGGTCTGGAGCGGCCGTGACCCGGACGCCGAACTCTTCGGGACCGGCGTGGTGTTCGACAGCCGGCTGGAACTGCCCGAGGCGCTGCTCACCGAGCTGCGCGGCCAGGGCATCCAGGTGGACACCCCGCGCAGCATCAGCGCCCATCCCGGGCTGCCGCTCGCTCTGGCGGCGCATCACGACACGGACGGCGGGCTGGCCCTGACGGCGATGTACGACCGTGAGTGCCTGGGCGACGTGGACGCGTCGGCCCTGCTCTCGCACTGCGTACGCCTGCTGCGCTCGCTGCCCGACCACCGGGATCCGCGGGCCACCGTCGGGGAGGTCCTGGACCTCCTGGACGGCTTCGAGGTGCCCCGGGTGATCCCCCGGCCGCCCGAACAGGACGGGCCCGACCTGGTGGTGCTGCGGCCCGGGGGCCCGGCGGCGGACGTCATCGTCCTGGTGCGGACCCCGGGCGTTCCGGAGGGCGCGTACGAGGCTCTGGTGCGCGACCACCGGGGCCCGGAGCGGATCGTGAGCCTGCGGGCCGGCCGGGCGGCGGCCCCGCACGCCCTGCGGCAGCTGCTGGGGCCGGCGCGGCGGCTGGTGCTGTGCGGGGCGGGGCCGGGCGGCACCGCCGCCTACGAGATCGCGTGCACGGCCGGCGACGACGTGGTGACGGCCGTCGTCATGACCGGGGTCGGCAGCGGTCCCGAGTGCGCCCGCGCGCTCGCCACGGGCCTGGAGTCCGTGCGCGCCAAGAGCCTTTGAGCTGCTGCTGAGCGTTTCTCCAGCAAAGCCGGAGCGGTTCTTTAGCGGCTTGACCGACGGTGTCGGAAACGCTGGAGGTGGGGCATGGGTGATTCGGGCCGCGCAGAGGCCGCCCTGCGCATTGAGCGCGGGCGGGCCACCGAGGAGGAGCTGGCCGCGCTCACGGTGGTGCTGCTCGCTCTGCGGGCGGACGCCCGACAGGAGCAGCAGGAGGGGTATCCGATCAGCGGCTTTCCGCAGTGGAGCCGGCAGCTGGCCTACCGAGCTCCGCGCAGCTGGCAATGACGCGGACACCCGCGTCCCAGGAAGGGATCTGACGACATGTCGATGACCATCGCCCCCGCGACCGACCAGCTCGAGCCGGCCGACATCCGCGGTCGCGTGGCGGAGCTGCACGAGATCCGTGCGGCGGCGGAGCGGGGACCGAGCACCAAGGCGACCGAGGCCCAGCACGCGAAGGGCAAGCTCACCGCGCGCGAGCGCATCGAGCTGCTCTTCGATCCGGGGTCGTTCAGCGAGGTCGAGCAGTTGCGCCGGCACCGGGCGACCGGGTTCGGCCTGGAGGCGAAGAAGCCGTACACGGACGGTGTGATCACCGGCTGGGGCACGGTCGAGGGCCGCACTGTCTTCGTGTACGCGCACGACTTCCGGATCTTCGGCGGGGCGCTGGGCGAGGCCCACGCCGAGAAGATCCACAAGATCATGGACATGGCCCTCTCGGCGGGTGCGCCGCTGGTCTCGCTCAACGACGGCGCGGGCGCCCGTATCCAGGAGGGTGTGTCCGCGCTCGCCGGGTACGGCGGGATCTTCCAGCGCAACACCAAGGCGTCCGGTGTCATCCCGCAGATCAGCGTGATGCTCGGCCCGTGCGCGGGCGGCGCCGCCTACAGCCCCGCCCTGACCGACTTCGTCTTCATGGTGCGGGACACCTCGCAGATGTTCATCACCGGACCGGACGTCGTGAAGGCGGTCACCGGTGAGGAGATCACGCAGAACGGGCTGGGCGGCGCCGATGTGCACGCGCAGACCAGCGGGGTCGCGCACTTCGCGTACGACGACGAGGAGACCTGCATAGCGGAGGTCCGCTACCTGCTGTCGATGCTGCCGCAGAACAACCGGGAGAACCCGCCCAAGGCGCCGACCGCGGACCCGGTGGACCGCCGCTCGGACGTCCTGCTGGACCTGGTGCCGGTCGACGGCAACCGCCCGTACGACATGGCCAAGGTGATCGAGGAGCTCGTCGACGACGGGGAGTACCTCGAGGTCCATGAGCAGTGGGCGCGCAACATCATCTGCGCGCTGGCGCGGGTGGGCGGCGAGGTCGTGGGCATCGTCGCCAACCAGCCGCAGTCCCTGGCCGGTGTGCTGGACATCGAGGCGTCCGAGAAGGCCGCCCGCTTCGTCCAGCTCTGCGACGCGTTCAACATCCCGCTGGTGACCCTGCTGGACGTGCCGGGCTTCCTGCCCGGGGTGGACCAGGAGCACGGCGGGATCATCCGCCACGGCGCGAAGTTGCTGTACGCGTACTGCAACGCGACGGTGCCGAGGATCTCGCTGATCCTGCGCAAGGCCTACGGCGGCGCGTACATCGTCATGGACTCCCAGTCCATCGGCGCGGACCTCACGTACGCCTGGCCCACCAACGAGATCGCGGTGATGGGCGCCGAGGGCGCGGCCAACGTCATCTTCCGCCGGCAGATCGCCGAGGCGGAGGACCCGGAGGCCATGCGGGCCCGCATGGTCAAGGAGTACAAGACCGAGCTGATGCACCCCTACTACGCGGCCGAGCGCGGGCTCGTCGACGACGTGATCGACCCGGCCGAGACCCGTGCGGTCCTCGTCAGGTCCCTGGCGATGCTGCACGCCAAGCACGCCGATCTGCCGTCCCGCAAGCACGGAAACCCCCCGCAGTAGTCCGCCGGGTCCGGTCCGCTTCCCGTCTCCCCGCGGAAGCGGATCACCGTTGCGCTGACAGAAAACAGCACGACCGGTACGCTCTCGGCAGACCGCTTGTGCTGTTTTGATGTCGGGCCGGGGCACGGACCCGAGGACGTGAGGGAGACGGCGTTGGACATCGACGTACTGGGAGCGCTGGCTGTGCGGGAGAACGGGGTGTCCATCACCCCGACCGCGCCGAAACCACGGCAGGTCCTGTCCCTGCTCGCGCTCAACGCCGACCGCGTCGTACCGGTCACGGATCTCACCGAGGAGCTGTGGGGCGGCCACCCGCCCCGCAGCGCCCGGACCACCCTGCAGACCTACGTGCTCCAGCTGCGCGAATGCATCAACCGGGCGCTCGACGGCGGCGACGCCAAGGACGTCCTGATGACCCTTCCGGGCGGCTACCTGCTCGTCTCCGGCGGCGACACCGACGTACGACGGTTCGAGCGGCTGGTGGGCGAGGGGTACCGGGCCATGGACGCGGAGGCCTTCGCCGAGGCGTCCGCCCGCCTCGGCCAGGCGCTGAAGCTGTGGACGGGGACGGCTCTCGCCGACGTCCAGCACGGGCCGCTGCTGCGGACCGAGGTGACGCGGCTGGAGGAGAGCCGGCTGTGCGCGCTCGACCAGCGCATCGAGGCCGACCTCCATCTGGGCCGCCACCGCGAACTGCTCTCCGAACTGACCGTCCTGACCAGCCGCCACCCCGCGCACGAGAACCTCCACGCGCAGTTCATGCTGGCCCTCGCCCGCTCCGGCCGGCGCGGCGAGGCCCTCCAGGCGTACGGACAGCTGCGCACCACGCTCCTGCGCGACCGGGGCCTGGAGCCGTCGCCGAGGCTCCAGCGGCTCCAGCACTCGATCCAGGCCGCAGCCGCCGAACCGGCCGGGGACACCCTGCTGGCCGCGGGCTGACCCCCGGACGGTCCCGGTGCCCCGCTCCCTCGCAGGAGCGAGGCACCGGGGGCCGGTTCACCCCGTACGGCGATGTGGCGGGGCGGGCCACGACAGCACAATGCGCAGACGGCCACCCGAGACGACCCGCTTGGAGAAGCCCACCATGACTGCCGCGCCCCCGCTGCCCCCGCACCTCCCGCAGACGCCCGTCGCCGACGTGCTCGCCGAGCTCACCGCGATCCTGGCGGGGTTCGTGCACGTCGAGGCGCACACCGTCGACGCCGGGCAGACCTTCACCGCGCTGGGCATGGACTCGCTGCTGAACGCCCAGTTCCTCGCGATGGTCAACGCCCGGTACGCGATCTCCGTACCCGCCGACGCCCTGTACCGGTACCCGACGCCCCAGGACCTGGCCGCCCATGTCGCCGAACGGCTGGGCGCAGCCCCCGAGCTGCACGCCCCGGAGCCCGTCGCCCAGCCGGTCACCCAGGCCGTACCACGGCCGGTCGCACCGCCCGTCGCGCCGCCGGTCCCGGACGCGGTGTCCGGCGCCGGGGTCCCGGAGACCCTGCGCGGGCAGCTGGCCCGCATCCTCGGCTGCGCGCCGGGCGACATCGACGCCACGGCCCCCTTCACCGTGCTGGGCCTGGACTCCATCCTCGCCGCGCAGTTCGTCGAGGGGATCAACCGCACCTGGGGCCTGGCCGAGCAGTCCGCCCTGTTCTACGAGTACCCCGACCTCGCCTCCCTGACGGCCCACATCCAGGAGCGCGCGGCCACCGGCGGCGGTGAGCCCGCCCTCCCGGCCGGCACCTCGGCGCCGTTCGCCGCGCCCCGGACCACCGCCGAGATCGAGGCGCTGCTCGATGCCGTTCGCGACGACCTGATCGGCATCGACCAGGCGGCCGGACTGCTCGACACCAGAACCGCCTGAGGCGAAGGACGCGTTGAGCCCATGGACAACAGGGAAATCCTGACGCGCTTCAAGAGCGGCGCCCTGGACCGTCAGCAGGTCCTCGCGCTGCTGTCGGGGGCGGGTACGGGGACGGAGAGTGCGGCGGCTCCGGCCAGAGGAACGGCTCCGGACAGGGGTGCGGCTCCGGCTCCTCCCTCCGCCGCGCCCGAGCGCCGCCCCGCACCCCGGACCGTGCCCCCGCCCGCCGCCCGCCCGGCCGACGAGGGATACGCGGTCGTCGCCGTCGACTGCCGGTTCCCCGGCGCCGACGGCCCGGCCGCCTTCTGGGAGGCGGGGCTCAGGGCGCCGGACGGCCCGGGGCCGGTCCCGCAGGGGCGGCCCGGCGCCGAGGACGGGGAAGGGGAAAGCGCCCAGGGGTACTTCCTCGACGGGGTGGACGCCTTCGACCCCGCGCCGTTCCGCATCGAGGCGGCCGAGGCCGCCTCGATGGACCCCCAGGAACGGCTGCTGCTGCACTGCGCCTGGCAGGCACTGGAGGGCGCCGGACACGCCGGGGCCCGGCTGGACGCGCTGACCGGTGCGGACGGCGAACCCCGTGACGTCGGCGTCTTCACCGCCGTCACCTCCCGCGACTACGCCCGGCTCGCCGACGGGCGGTCCGGGCCCGCCGGGTACCACCTCCACACCGCCGCCCGTCTCTCGCACGTCCTGGACCTGCACGGCCCCAGCCAGAACGTCGACACCGGCGCCTCCTCGTTCCTCACCGCCGTGCACCAGGCCCTGGGCGCGCTGCGCGCCGGTGAGTGCGCGGCGGCCCTGGTCGCCGCCGCCGAACTGCGCCTGCACCCCGGACGCCACCACGACGGCGGCGGCGAGGGCGTGGCCGTGATCCTGCTCAAGCCGCTGGCCGCCGCGCGCGCCGCCGGGGACCGGGTGCACGCCGTCCTGACCGCGAGCGCCGTCGGGCATCCCGGACGCGGCACCTCCGCCGCCCTGCGCGACCGGCTGCGCCACCGGGTCCTGGACCGCACGGGCGAGGGGCCGTTGGTCCTGGAGGAGGACGCGGCCGGCGCCGCGGCCCGGGTGGGCCGGGCCGGGGCCGCGACCGGGGCGGCCGCGCTGCTGCGCGCCGTACTCCAGCTGCGGCACGCGGTCCTGCTGCCGGGCCCGGCCCGCGAACGTCCCGCCCCCTGGGAGGCGGGCCCCGGCGCCGGGCCGCGTACGGCACTGGTCGGGGTGCACGAGGACGACGCCCCGCACGCGGTCCTCGTGGTGCGGGAACCGCCGCCGGCCACCGCCGTCGCGCCGCGCGATCCGGAGGAGGACGGCGGGCCGCAGCTCGTCCTGCTGTCGGCCGCCACCCCGGCGCATCTCGCCGCCACCGCAGGGCGCCTCGCGGACTGGCTCGGCTCGTTCGAACACGCGGGCCGTGCCGCACCGGGGCCCGGCGCCGTGGCCCGGGAACTGCGGCTGGGGCGGGCCGTGATGGACTGCCGGCTGGCCGTGGTGGTGGACGGCACGGCGCAACTGGCCGAGGCGCTGGCCGGGTTCGCGGACGGCGTCGCCGGGCCCGGGCCGTCCCCCGTACGCAGCGCGGACCTGCGGGACGGGACGGCCGATCCGCTGCTGCTGACGGGGCTCGCCGAGACCCGCGGCTATGTCGCGGCGCTGTGGCGGGGGCGCCGGTACGAGCAGCTGACGCGGCTGTGGCTGGCCGGGGTCGACGTGCTGGCCCGCGACACCGCCCCGGGCGCCGCCCCCGTGCTCGACCTGCCGCCGGGCGCCCTGCTGCCCGCGCGGTCGTGGCCGGCCGGGGACACCGCCTCGGACGCCGGGGGAGCGCGCGGTGACGGCTGAGCTGCGCACCCGGGAGGCCGACGTGGACACCGAACGGGCGCCGGACACCGCCCCGGTGACGCTGTGGCTGTGCCCCAACGACGGCCTCGACCCGGAGACGGCCCGGCTGCTGGCCGACCACTGGCTGGACGCCCGGGAGCAGAAGACCGCGGGCAAGTTCCTCTTCGAGCGCGACCGGCTCCAGTACCTGATCGCCCACACCCTCGTCCGGCGTGCGCTGTCGCTGGAGGCCGGACGCGCCGAGGCCGAGCTGGTCATCTGGCGCTCGGCGCGCGGCCGCCCCTTCCTGCGCCCCGCCACCGACCGGCTCTCCCAGGACAGTGGGGTGCTGGACTTCAACCTCTCCCACGCCGGCGGCTACAACCTGCTCGGCATCGTGCGCCAGGCCCGGATCGGCGTGGACGTCGAACGCGTCGACGACCGCGACCAGCAGGCCGTCGCCACCATCCTGAACGCCATCGCCCCGACTGAGCGCGCCTGGGCGGAGCAGCCGGGCCCGGGCCGCGAACGCGACCGGCGGGCGCTGCGCATCTGGACCCTGAAGGAGGCCTACTCCAAGGCGCGCGGTCTCGGCCTGGGCATCCCGTTCGACAGCTTCGAGTTCACGCTCGACGACGAGCGGGGCGTCCGCGCCTTCACCCCGCCGGCCGACGACGAGGCCCGCCCCTGGCGGTTCGTCGAACTGGAGCCGGTGCCCGGGGTGCTGGTCGCCGTGGCCGTGCCCGCCGCCGCGGGGGACGCGGCCATCCACCTCAACCTGGGCTTCCCCTGGAGCCGTTCGGCGCCGCAGGAGTTCCCGCTGCCGCCGCCGGTGGGCGAACGCGTCTGAATGCCCTGTGCGCTGCTGGTTTTCCGGCGGCGAAAACAGACCGCGCTGCCCTCTTTCGTGTGCGCGCGGAAGATCCAGCACGGCATTGATCAAATGCGCGGCGCGCCCTTGGGAATTCGCTCGAGAAGCGCTTGAGGAATTTACTGAATGTTCGAGAATCCCGCTAGTTTGCCTGCAGCGGAGGCAGAATTCAGGCCACCGGAAGGAAAGCGAGACAAGGAACTCGACGAGTACGGAGGAGACCGTGAGGATTCAGGTTCTGGGTCCGTTGAGTGCCGAGGTCGACGGGGGATCCATCGTTCCGTCCGCGGGGAAACCGCGGCAGATTCTGGCACTGCTCGCCCTGTACCCGGGCAGAGTCATGCCCGTGCCGACCCTGATGGAGGAGATCTGGTCCACCGCCCCGCCGCAGAGCGCGCTGACCACGCTGCAGACGTACATCCTTCAGCTGCGCAGGCGGCTGGGCACGGCGATGGGGACCGACACCCCCAGCCGGGCCAAGGACATCCTCGCCACGCGGCACGGCGGGTACCTGCTGCAGATCCCCGAGGAATCGGTCGATGTGCACGATTACGAGCGCCTGGTCCGCGAGGGACAGGCGGCGTTCGAGACCGGTGACAACGCGGTCTCGGCCGCCCGCTTCAAGGCCGCGCTGGACCTGTGGCGGGGCGGGGCGCTCGTGGATGTGCGGATCGGCCCGATACTCGACATCGAGGTGCGCAGGCTCCAGGAGAGCCGGCTGATGACGGTGGAGCGGCGGGTGGACGCCGAGCTCAGGCTCGGACGGCACGCCGAACTGATCGCCGAGATGACCGAGCTGACGGCACGCCACCCCCAGCACGAGGGGCTGCACTCGCAGCTCATGGTGGCCCTGTACCGCTCGGGCCGGCAGGCGTCGGCGCTGGAGGCCTACCGCAGGCTGCGGATGCGGCTCATCGAGGAGCTGGGCGTGGAGCCCTCTCCGCAGCTGCAGCGCCTGCACCAGGCCATGCTGGCGGTCGATCCGCTGCTCGACGTCCTGGCCGGTCCGCGGCACTCGTCGACCTTCGATCTGTTCGCCGCGTGACGTCCACCCCGTCTCGAAGACCTCTCGAGTACCGGCGCGGAGAGTGGGGCCCCGTTCCCGCCCCGTTCCCGGCGCCAGGAGGTCACCGTGGCCGTGCTCAGACACCTGGACAGTCCGCTGGACGGGCTGCTGCGCCGGGCCGCGGAGCGGTTCGCGGACCGCCCGGCGCTCACCACGGCGGAGGGCACGCTGACCTTCGCCGAACTGGACCGTGAGGCCGACCGGATCGCCCTCGGCATCCGCCGCACCGCGCGGCGGGCCGATGCCGCGGTGGTCGCCGCGTGCACCCTGGACGCCGTGTTCCCGGCGGTCTACTTCGGTGCGGTGCGCAGCGGTCTGGTGCTGGCCCTGGCCGATCCGGCGGCGGGCCCGGAGGCCGTGCGCGACATCTGTGCGGCGGCCGGGGCCGAGATCGCTTTCCTGCCCGCCGCCGCGGCCGGGCCGCTGGCCGGGAGCGAGGCCCGCCCGTCCGGGCTGCACACCGTGGTCTGCACGGACACCGCCGCCGCCGGCGGCGGCGGGAGCGTGCCGCTCAAGGTACTGCTGGACGCCGGCGCCGGCCCGGCCCTGCCCCCGGCGTTCAAGGACGCCGACGCGGTGGTCTGCGTCCAGCGGGTCGCCCACGCCACGGCGGGCGTACGGGAACTGCGCCTGAGCCACCGCCATCTGCTGGCCAACGCCGCGCAGGCCGCCATCGCCCACCGGCTGGACGCCGACAGCGTCGTGGTCAACCACATGCAGGCCTATCACCCCTCGCTGCTGGCGGCCGCCGTGCACGCGGGGGCCGAACAGGTCCTGGTCGCCGATCCGGACCCGTGCGCGGGGATGACCGTCGGCCGCCGGCTGCGGGCCACCCACTACTACGGCTTCCCGGCCCGGCTCGCCCGGCTGACCGACGACGAACGCTTCGCCACGCACGGCGAGTTCCCGCCCACCGGCCATCTGCGGGCCGTGTTCTCGGAGGGCACCGCCCTGGAGCCGGGCATCGCCCGGCGGCTGCGGGACACCTTGCGGGTGCCGGTGCTCCAGGGGTACGGAGTCGGCGCGCTGAGCGCCCTCTCGCACGCCCAGGCCCCCGGCTCGCTGCCGGAGCGCGGGGCCGTGGGGGCGCCGCTGCCGGGCACCGAGTGCCGGGTCGTGGATCCGGTCAGCCGGGTGCCGGCGCCGGTGTGGTCCGACGGCGAGGTGGAGATACGGGGGCCGCAGGTGCCGTCCGGGCACCCCGAGGGCTGGCTGGCCACGGGTGACGTGGGCTACCTCGACCTCGACGGCGGGCTGCACCTGGTGACCCGCAAGGCCCCCGCGCCCAGGACCCCCGCGCTGGTCTGAGGGGCCGTTCGCGGGGCCGCCCCCGGCTCAGCGCCGGGGCCAGCCGATGTCCTCGTCCGACTGGGCCTCCTGGGCCGGCTCGTCGTTCACCTGTCCGTTGCCCTCGGCGCGGTGCGCGCGCGGTCGGGAGCCGGGTCCGGGTCCGTAAGGGACGCACACGCATGGCCTCATCGGTCGACCCCCTGGCAGCGGACGGGAACGGGGCAGGTCACGGCCCGGACGCAGACCGGGCCATCGAAAGATTCCCGTGACCCGCTAGAGGATTGCTGGAAGAACGCATGACGTCCGCACGAGAGATCTTCGAGAAGCATTTACGGCAATCGACGTCCGGGAAAAGAGGCGGGGCTTTTCTCGAGCGGCGCTCGATTCGGGAAAAGGCGGGTTGACGGCCATCGGAACGCCAGCGAATCTCAATAGGGAATTCGCCAGGTGTCGTTCATGACGAAGGAGGCCTCTCGTGGCCGGTAAGAGCAAGCAGACCCCGAAGACCGAGCCCGACCCCGTGCTCGAGGCGCCCCTTGAGCTGGACTCCGACGAGGCGGTTCTCGGCAACATCGCGCTCCAGTAGGTCCGTCCGGACCGGCTTGTGCGGGAGGGGGCCCACCGACATCGGTGGGCCCCCTCCCGCACAAGCCGGTCCGCGGGTCGTCAGGAAGCGACGAGCGCCACGCACATCCCGCCCAGCGCGACCGCCTGGAGGGCGACCCGGGCGTTGATGACGCTGTCCCAGGTGCGCTGCAGGCCACGGGCGTCGGGAGCGGTGCGGCAGTCGAGCGCCGCGTCGGTCAGCTCCTTGTTCACGGGGGCGCTGATCTTGTTGTAGACCGTCAGCCACACCACCAGGGCGACGGCCGCCACGCCGGCCGCGACCGCCGTCACCGCCTTGCCGTCGAAGGCCGCGACGACCGTGGTGCCCACGGTCGCGACCAGGCCGAACACGCCCGGGACCGGCATCCGCTGGTCCCCGAAGCGGTGGATCTGTCCCATCGTGCTGGTGAGCACCACGTCGTCGACATGGGCCATGGCGGGCCGCTGCACGAGGGCGGAGAAGACGTCGGTGCCGTACACGACCGCGTTGGCCATGGTGGCCACCACGGCCAGCGTTTGCAGGAGCGCTTCCATCAACAACCACCTTCGTCGGTCTGCAAGTCAATGCTCCATCATCTATCAATGACACTATAGAGTTCGTCGATTTAAATGCTAGCGTTGACAGGAAGATTGTTCCTTCGGACCACCACACCGGACCCCACCGCCCGGACAGCTATGAGGAGACCTGCAGATGGCCATAGGACGCGCCCGTCGCATACTCATCGCCGGCGGAGGGATCGGTGGCCTCGCCGCCGCCCTCGCGCTGCAGCGCAGGGGCTTCGAAGTCGTCGTCTTCGAGCGCGCCCAGTCGCTGCGCGACGGCGGCGCCGGCCTGCACATCTGGAGCAACGGCGTCCTCGCCCTGGACTACCTCGGCCTCGCCGAGCAGGTCCTCCAGGTCGCGCCGGTCCAGCAGGTCGCCCACTTCACCAACGCCCGCGGCGACATCCTCGGCGCCTGGCCCGTCGGCGACTTCATCGAGCGCTACGGCGCCCCCACCATCGCCGTCGAGCGCTCCGTCCTGCACGGAGTGCTGCGCGACGCCCTGGAGGGATCGCCGCTGCGCACCGACGCCCAGGTCGTCTCCTTCGACCAGGACGCGGATGGGGTCACGGTCCACTTCGCGGACGGCGGCAGCGAGCGCGGCGACCTCCTGATCGGCGCCGACGGCATCCACGGAGCCGTACGCGACTGCCTGTTCGGCCCCGCCCGCAACCGGTTCAGCGGCTACATCGCCTGGCGCGGCCGGGCCCCGATGGAGCACGCGGACATCCCCGAGGGCACCTTCAACGCCGTCTTCGGACCGGGCACCCGCTTCACGTACTACGACGTCGCGCCCGGCCTGGTGCACTGGATGAGCGTGGCCAACGGCGCCCCCGGCGGGCGCGACGGCGCCGGGGTGCGCGACATGCTGCTGCGCCGCCACGAGGGCTGGGCGGGACCGGTGGCCGACATCCTGCGCGCCACCCCCGAGGACTGGATCCTGCGGGGCGACGTCGAGGGCCGCAAGCCCGAGAAGCAGTGGGGCAGGGACCGGGTCACCCTCCTCGGCGACGCCGCGCACCCCATCACCTTCAACATCGGGCAGGGCGCCTGCCAGGCACTGGAGGACGCCCTCGTGCTGGCCGAGTACCTCGACCAGCCCGGCGACCCGGTCGCCGCCCTGCGCCGGTACGAGGACGAGCGCCGCAAGCGCACCGCCCCGCTCCAGCGGATCGCCTGGATGATCGGGAAGATGGGCGCCGTGGAGAACCCGCTGCTGCTCAAGGCGCGCGAGGCGTTCATGCGCAAGAACTGGAACACCCGCGCCTTCCAGGCCGCCGAGAAGGACCAGGTGGCCTACGGGACCCGCTGGGCCAAGAAGAAGGCCCCCGCCACCAGTCGCGAGGCCGTCACCGACCGCGCCGACTGACAGCCTCCGTACGCGTGCCGCCGCAAGGGGGTCCGCGTACGGATCAGGCCGGGCCCGCCGCCTCCCTGTCGGCGGGCCCTTCGCCCGCTGCAGGACCCGGGTGCGGCCGGTCCGCGAAGCCCTCCACCGCGTGGACGCCGGCCGCCGGGTCGAGGCCGTCCCACACCCGGTGGCCGGCCGGGAAGCCCAGCGAGACCAGGGTGTTGACGAGCATCCCGCGCGCCACGAACGACGTGTTGCGGGCCGCGTCCGCGCCCGTCGTCGCGTGCACCGCGTCCCACAGCTCCTGCCAGTGCACGCGGACCGTCTCGGCGAAGACATGGTCCCCGTCGGCCTCCGCCGCGGCCGCGGCGGCGTAGACCTGCATCTGCATCAGCAGGTTCTCCGGTTCCTTCACGATGACCCGCGTGTACGCGTTGGCCATCGCGCGCATCGCCTCCTCGCCGTACAGCCCGTCGGCGGCCCGCACCAGCCGCTCCGTGATCTGCGCCAGGCAGCGGCCGGCCGCCGCCAGGAACAGCGCCTGCTTGCCGGGGAACAGCCGGAACAGATACGGCTGCGACACCCCCGACCGCCGGGCGATGGTCTCCGTAGAGGTGCCGTGGTACCCGCCCTGGGCGAACTCGATCATCGCCGCGCGGACGACGACCTCCCGCCTCTCCTGCGCACTCATCCTGACCATGGCGTCAAAGCTCACCGCTGCGTGACGCCACGTCAAGCGGGGGCCAGGCGCGGAAATCGAGACACATTCGAGGAATGCGCCAGAGGGCGGTGCGACATTCGCAGGGTCGAGAACCGCTCGCCGACGGCTCGATGACCCAACCCACCACCCAGTGAGGCAGGACGGGAATGAGCGACAACCTCTTCACGATGTTTCCCGGACAAGGATCGCAACGCGCCGGCATGGCCGCCCATCTGCTTCGCGAGCACCCGCGCACGGCAGGACGCGTCCTGGCCCATGCGCAGGCGGCCACGGGCCTCCCGCTGGCGGAGCTCTGCTCCACCGCCCCCGCCGAGGACCTGGAGCCGACCGAGATCGCCCAGCCCGCCATCGTCGCCACGAGCCTCGCCGTGTACCAGGTGCTGCACGAGGAGACCGGGTTCGTGCCCGGCGCGGTGGCCGGGCACAGCCTCGGCGAGTACACCGCCCTCGTCGTCGGCGGGGTCCTCGCCGCCGACGACGCCCTGCGCCTGGTGCGCCGGCGCGGCGAGCTGATGGCCGGGGTGTCCCAGCGGGTCTCGGGCGCCATGGCCGCGCTCATGGGCCTCGCACCCCGGCAGATCGACGACATCTGCGCGCAGGCCTCCGGGCTCGGCGTCGTGGAGGTGGCCAACTACAACGAGGCCGGCCAGACCGTGGTCTCGGGACAGGAGGCCGCCGTCAACGAGGCGGTGCGGCTGGCCCTGGAGGCGGGTGCCGAACGCGCCGTGCCGCTGAAGGTCTCCGCCCCCTTCCACTGCTCCCTCATGAGCGTCATCGAGGACGAGTTCGCCGCCGAGCTGGGCCGTGTGACCTTCCGCGAGCCCAGGCTGCCGGTGTACAGCTCGGTGACCGGCACCCTGGTACGCGACGGTGCCCACGCCCGCGATCTGCTGCGCCGCCAGCTGGCCGGCCCGGTGCGCTGGGTCGACGTACTCGCCGCTGCCGCCCAGACCGTCCCCGACGGCTATCTGGAGGTCGGTCCCGGCCGGGTCCTCAGCGGCTTCGCCAAGCGCACCGCGCCCGGCGCCGACGTGCGCAGCACCAATGACGCACGCCGCATCACCACCCTCCTGCGCGACCTGCGACAGGAGTCCCCCACGGCGGCCGCCGCCTAGGCGCCGACCGCTCCCGGCGTACCGGCGTCCGCGCCGGCCCGTACGCACCAACCCACCGAAAGGCAGCCAGCGGTGTCCGAAACCCTGATTCCCACGTTGACCGACTACCTCTCCGCAGTGCAGGCCGCCGTCGCCGACGCCCTCGGCATCGACGAGGACGAGGCCGTTCCCGAGGCGACCCTGCTGGGTGAGCTGGGTGCGGAGTCGATCGACCTGCTCGACATCCTGTTCCGGCTCGAGCGCACCACCAAGGTGAAGATCACCGTGGCCGACATCGCCGACCTGCTCCAGGGCGGCATCCCCGACGAGGAGTTCGGCGACGAGAACGAGGTCGTCAACGAGACCGGCCTCGCGCACCTGGAGAAGGTGCTGCCGCAGTTCGACCGCAGCCAGCTGACCGAGCCGCTGACGGCCGAGGGCGTGCTCGGACTGTTCACCGTCCAGAACCTCACCGACCTGCTGACCGAGCGGGCCAAGGCCGCCGAGGCCGCCTGACCCGCCGCCGCTCTCCGTGGCCGGTGTCCGGGCCAAAGGCGTCCCGGACACCGGCCGCGGGGCCCCGGGCACCCGGCCGCACGGCCGTACCCCGGGGCAGCCCACGCCGCCCATCTCCCGGCAGAAACAGGAAGAGACAGATGAAGCTGAAGGACCGCACCGCCTTGGTCACCGGAGCCTCCCGCGGCATCGGCCGGGCCATCGCCCTGGGACTGGCCGAGCAGGGGGCGGCTGTCGCAGTGAACTACCGCTCCCGCCAGGACGACGCCCTGGCCGTGGTCAAGGAGATCGAGGCGGCGGGCGGCCGGGCCGTGGCGATCGGCGCGGACGTCGCCGACCCGCAGGACGCGGCCCGCCTGGTCGCCGAGGCCAACCGCCAACTCGGCCCCCTGAACCTGCTGGTCAACAACGCCGGCGTGAGCGACGACGGACTGATCTACGACTCCCCGCCGGATGCCTGGCTGGACGTCATGAAGACCAACTTCGGCGGCGCCTACCACTGCACCCACGCCGTCATGGAGCAGTTCATGGCGCAGGGCGAGGCGACGATCGTCAACATCTCCTCCGCCATGGGGGAGCGCGGCTGGATCGGCCAGTCCAACTACTCCGCCTCCAAGGGCGCGCTCAACTCGTTCACCCGCTGCGCCGCCGTCGAGCTCGCGCGCTTCGGCGTCCGGGTCAACGCGGTCCTGGCCGGCTTCACCCCGACCGAACTGGTCGAGGAGGTCATGCAGCGCGACGGCGGCAAGAGCATCAAGCGGCAGATCCCGATGCGCCGGTTCGCGACCGTCGAGCAGGTGGCCGCGGCCGCGGTGTTCCTGGCCGGGCCCGACTCCGGCTACACGACGGGCGAACTCCTCTGTGTGGACGGCGGATTCTCCGCCCAGCTCGGCGTCGGCCGGCCGTGACGGGCCGCAGGAACCCGGAGAAGAGACGACGATGCGATTCCATCTGATCGACAGGATCGAGACATGCGCCCCCAGTGAGCGCATCACGGCCCGCAAGGTCACCTCTGTCGACGAGACCTACTGGCAGAACACCCAGGACGGGCCCGTCCTGCCCTTCGGCCTCGCCCTGGAAGCCCTGTGCCAGGCCGCCACCTGGCTGATCATGATCAGCACCGACCACCGGCTGCGCGCCGCGCTGCTCGCCGTCGGCGAGGCCACCGCGCACCGGGAGGTGCAGCCCGGCGAGGTCCTGCACATGGAGGCGAGGATCGAGTCGATGAACGAGGACGCCGCCGTCCTGGACGGGACGGTCACCGTGGACGGCGAAAGGGTCCTCGAGGTCAGCGGCCTGCTGTGCGCGCTCATCGACGCCGAACGCCTCGACGACCCCGCGAACACCCGGCGCATGGCGCACCAGCTCCAGGGCGGAGGACCGGTCGGATGACACGCGTAGCCATCACCGCGGTGGGGGCCGTGACGCCCCTCGGCAACGACGCCGACACCACCTGGGAGGGCCTGGCCACCGGCCGCAGCGGCGTCGGCAAGCTGACGACCTTCGACGCCGAGGGTTTCGCCGTACGGATCGCCGCCCAGGTCAAGGACTTCGACGCGAAGACGGCCATCCCGGCCCGCGTCGGCCGCAAGCACCTCTCGCGCGTCGGACAGTTCGGCGTCGCGGCCGCCTGGGAGGCGGTGCGCCGGGCCGGACTCGACGAGGTGTCGCAGGACGTCTACCCCGCCGAGGAGCGCGGGGTCTCGATGGGGGCCAGCGTCGGCCGCCCCGAGCTGCAGACGCTCCTGGACATCGGGCATCTGCGGGCCACCACCGGCCGCTCCGACGCCTTCATCTGCCAGCCGCCGGCCGTCACGCTGACGGACGACCAGAACGTACCGCTGGCCGCCATGGCCCGGATGATCGGCGCCACCGGCCCCATGATGGGCATCAGCACCGCCTGCGCCGGGTCCGGGCACGCCATCGGAGAGGCGTTCCGCGCCATCCAGGAGGGCGACGCCAAGGTCATGGTCGCCGGGGGCTACGACTCCCTGACCACCTGGCTCGACATCCTCGGCTTCAGCCTGCTGGGCGCGCTCACCGACCAGCACAACGACGACCCCGAGCACGCCTCACGGCCCTTCGACGCGGACCGCTCCGGCTTCGTCGTCGGCGAGGGCGCCGTCGCCGTCGTCCTGGAGGACATGGAGACGGCCCGCGCCCGCGGCGCGACGATCCTCGCCGAGGTCCTGGGCTACGGCTCCACGCTCAACGCCTACCGCATCACCGACTCGCCGCCCGACGGCTCCGGCGCGATCCAGGCCATGGAGGGCGCGCTCGCGGACTCCGGCCTGAAGACCGGCGACATCGACTACGTCGTCGCCCACGGCACCAGCACGCACGGCAACGACCACTCCGAGACCGTCGCCATCAAGAAGGTCTTCGGCGACGACGCCGAGGGCCTGGTCGTCAGCGCCCCCAAGTCGATGGCCGGCCACCTGACATCGGCCAGCCTCGGCCTGGGCGTGCTCGCCGCGATCGGCGCCATGAAGCACTCGCTGGTGCCGCCCACGGTCAACCTCGACAAGAACGACCGGGGCCTCGACCTCGACTACGTGCCGCACACGGCCCGCGCGATGCCGGTCGGCGCCGCCCTGATCAACGCGTTCGCCTTCGGCGGCAGCAACACCAGCATCGTCATCGGCGCCGCACGGGAGGACGCATGACCGCCACGACCGGGCCCGAGGCCACCGCCACAGCGCCCGTCTTCGACCGGATCGAGGAACTCGTCCCGGGCGACCGGGCCGTGGCCGTGCGCAACGTGCCCAACACCCTGACGTTCTTCGACACCCACTTCCCGCGCCACCCGATCCTGCCCGGCGTGCTGCTCCTGGAGAGCATGGCCGCCCTGGCGAAGGCGGCGGCGGGCGGCGAGCGTGCCTGGCGGCTGGCATCCGTACGGGCGGTGCGCTTCAAGCACTTCGTCGGCCCCGGCGACCAGGTGCGCATCACCGTCGAGGTCACCAAGAGCACCGAGCAGACGACCGAGGTACGGGCGACCGCCAAGGTCGGGGACCGGGTGGTCGCCACCGCCCGCACCCTGACGCTGGTGGCCGCGGGCCGGCCAGGGGAGGACACAGCATGAGCGACGACGGACGCCGTGTGGTGGTGACCGGCATCGGGCTGATGACCGCGATCGGCCAGGGCGCGGCACAGACCTGGCAGAACCTGCTCGACGGCCGGACCGGCATCGGCCCGCTGAAGGCATACGACCCGGCGCCGCTGCGCACCGGCATCGGCGCCGAGATCCATGACTTCGACCCCACCGAGTGGGCGAAGCGGCGCACCCTGCGCATGCTGTGCCGGGGCGACCAGCTGGCCCTGGCCGGGGCGACGCTGGCGCTGCGGGACGCGGGCCTGGACGACGTCGGCGACCTCGGTCACCGCAGCGGGCTCTTCCTGGGCAGCAACAAGGAAATGCCCCGCATGGACGAGCTGATCGCCCAGCTCCAGGCCGTACGGGCGCCGGACGGCACCCCCGACCTGCACAAGCTCGGCCAGACCGCCTCCTCGGTGGTCGCGCCGCTGTTCTTCGTGGAGGGGCTGCAGCCCGCGGCCGGCTTCCACATCTCGGAGAAGTACGGCATCCGGGGCGCCAACTCCTACTTCGCCGGCACCGCCGACTCCGGCGCCATGGCGATCGGCCGGGCCATGCGGACCATCCGCCGCGGCGAGGCCGATGTGATCGTGGCGGGCGGCTACGACGACGCCACCGGCTGGTGGGCGATGTCGAAGATGGACGGCCTCGGCGTGCTGTCGACCCGTCCGGAGCTCGGCGCGGAGGCGTTCCGCCCCTTCGACCGGGACCGCAGCGGATCGGTGTTCGGCGAGGGCGCGGCCCTGCTCGTCCTGGAGGACCGCGAACACGCCCTCGCCCGCGGCGCGCACGTCTACGCGGAGGTCACCGGCTTCGGCTCGGGCAACGACTGCGTACGCCCGCCGAGCCCGCAGCCCCGCGCGCGCGGCCTGGCCCGTGCGATCGGCCGGGCGCTCTCCGACTCCGGCGGCGCCTTCCCGGACGGCAGCTACATCGCCGCCCACGGCTGCGCCACCCGCCAGGGCGACGCGAGCGAGACCCTCGCCCTGCACGACGCGCTCGGTACGAGTGCCAAGGCGGCGCTCATCAGCAGCGTCAAACCGCAGACCGGCCATCTGGTCGGCGGCGCCGGGGCGCTGAACGCGGCCGTGGCCGCGCTCACCCTGGACTCCGGGGTCGTCCCCGCCACCCAGAACCTGCACAACGCCGCCGACGACTGCGATCTCGACTACGTACCCCTCACACCACGTGAGACCCGCCCCAGCAACGCGCTGGCCCTCGCCCGCGGCCTGGAAGGCCAGGCGGTGGCCATCGCAATGGAGCGGACCTGATGACGCACAACCCGAAAGGAGTCGCGACATGAGCCACGGCGAGCACAGCACCGGCACTTCGCCGGACAGCAGGGCTCGGTCCCGGCGGACCGTCGTGGTCTGCGGTGTGGGTGCGGTGACGGCCCACGGCGACGACGTCACAGCCCTGTGGGAGGGCGTCAAGGCCGGCCGCTCCGCCATCGGACCCGTACAGGGCATGCCGATGGAGGGATACGGCACCGAGATCGGCGGCGAGGTCAGTGACCCCCGCACCCCCGCGTACGACTATCTGGCGGCCTTCGGCGGCCACGAGCGCGAACCCGCCGTGGACTTCGCCCTGGTGGCGGCGCAGGAGGCGATGCGGCAGGCAGGTCTGGCCGACGTCCCCGGCGCCCGCTGGGGCGTGGCCTTCGGCTCCTGCAACGGCGGCCTGCGCAGCGCCGAGAAGCTGTCGCGCCGCGCGGACGACGACCAGCCGCCCGTACCCGAGGACGGGCGCCACTACCTGCTGGTCCCGCCGCAGGCGATAGCCGAGGCGCTCAGCAGCGCCTTCGGCCTCCTGGGCCCCTCCCTGTCGGTGAACACCGCCTGCGCTTCCGGGGCGCACGCCATCGCGCACGCCACCGAGGCGATCGGCGCGGGCCGGGCGGACGCGATGCTGGTGGGCGGCAGCGACGCCTTCACCGAGACGGCGTTCGCCGGCTTCACCAGCCTGCAGTCGCTGTCCACCAAGCCGGCCGCCCCCTACTCCAAGGACCGTGACGGTCTGTCGCTCGGCGAGGGCGCCGGGATGCTCGTCCTGGCGGAGGAGTCGGTGGCCCGCGCCGCCGGCGCCCCCATCCTGGCCGAGGTGCTGGGCTACGGCCTGTCCGCCGACGGCTACCACGCCACGGCCCCGCACCCGCAGGGCGAGGGCGCGGCCCGCGCCATCCGCTCCGCGATCGAGGCCGCCGGCATCGCCCCGGAGGACGTCGGCTACATCAACGGCCACGGCACCGGCACCGCGAAGAACGACACGGCCGAGAGCAACGCCGTACGGGCCGCGCTCGGCGAAGCCGCCGAGACCACCGCGCTCAGCAGCACCAAGTCCATGGTCGGACACCTGCTGGGGGCGGCCGGCGCGGTCGAGGCCATCGTGACCGTCCAGGCGCTGGTCGACCAGATCGCCCCGCCCACGGCCAACTTCACCGAGGTGGACCCCAAGTGCGGTCTGGACGCGGTGCCCGACCCGGGCCGCGCGCACGCCATGGACGTCGCCCTGTCGAACAACTTCGCCTTCGCCGGCGCCAACGCGTGCGTCGCCTTCGGCCGGCCCGGCAGCCGCACCTTCACCCCTGCCGCCGTGCCGCCCCCGGAGAAGGTGGTGATCACCGGCTTCGCCGGGATCACCTCGGCCGGTGACGGCGCCGACGCGCTGTGGGACGCCTGGCGCGAGGGCCGCGCCCTCGGCACGGAAGAGGACGGGCTGCGCGTCGCGCGCGCCGACTACGACCCGCAGAACTACATCAGCCCGCGCGAGCGGCGCCGGATGGACCCGCTCGGGCAGCTCGCCGTGGCGTCCTGCCGGGGCGCCCTGGAGCACGCCGGACTGACGGCGGACGAGCGGGTCGGGGTCGTCCTGGGCACCGGGCTCGGCCCGATGCGCAGCATCGAGGCGTTCCTGCTCCCGGTGCTCGCCGGCTGCCCCGCGCACGGCAGCCCGGCGGTGTTCCCCAACACGGTGTTCAACGCCGCCGCCGGACAGGTCGCCATGAACGTGGGCGCCAAGGGCCCCACGTACACCGTGACGACCGGGCACGCGGCCGGGGCCTCCGCCCTGACCGTCGCCCACGACCTGCTGCTCCAGCACCGGGCGGACGCGGTGCTCTGCACGGCGGTGGAGGACCTGTCCCCGGGCGTCCTGGACGCCTACCGGCAGCTGCCGCTGTTCGACTCCGCCGACTACACACTGGCCGAGGCGGGCATCGCCCTGGTCCTGGAGCGGGAGTCGACCGCCCGTGCCCGCGGGGCGCGGATCCTGGCCGAGTTCGCCGGCCACGGCACCACGTCCGACGCGCGGGGCATCGGCCGCTGGGACCCCCAGGGCGGCGGGGTGGAGCGGGCCATGCGCCAGGCTCTGGACCACGCCGGGGTCACGGCGGGCGAGCTGACCGGCATCTGGGCCAACGCGGCGGGCCTCAAGCGGGCCGACGCGCCCGAGGCGCTGGCCACCGACCGGCTGGCCGCGCCCGGGCACACCCCGGTGCACACGCCCAAGCAGGTGCTGGGCGAACCGGCGGGCGCCGGGGCGCCGCTGTCCGCGCTGCTCGCGGTCACCGGCTGGGAGCGGGGCATGGACAGCGGGCCCGTCCTCATCAACAGCTCCTCGCTCGGCGGCACCCACATCAGCCTCGTCCTGCGTCCCGCTACGGAGAAGTGACCATGTCCTCCAGTTCCGACCGTCATGTGTCCGTCCTCGCCACCGGCGCCCATCTGCCCGGCGAGCCGCTGGACAACGAAGCGCTGGCCCGGCTGTGCGGGCCGCTGCCCGACGACGTCCTGGAGGGCATCCAGGTCCAGCGCCGTCACTGGATGATCGACCCGGCCACGGGCGAACACCTCATCAGCACGTCGGCCATGGCCACCGCCGCCGCCCGCCAGGCGCTGGAGCGGGCCGGCGTCGAGCCGGCCGAGGTCGACCTGATCGTGGTCTCCACGGCCAGCCCCGACTATCTGCTGCCGGTCGCCGGGACCTACGTACAGGAGCAGCTGGGCCTGGAGAGCTGCGCGGTCATCGAGGTGCGGGCGGGCTGTGTGGGCGCCGTGCAGGGCCTGGACATCGCCCGCCGCAACCTCGCCGACGGCACCTACCGCACCGCCCTGGTGATCGGTACGGAGTCCGTCTCGCCGCTGCTGGCCCCGGTGTTCCTGGGCCAGGACCCGGAGCGGGTGCGGATGCGCGACCGCCTGACCGTCTACACCTTCGGCGACGGGGCCGGCGCCGTGGTGCTGCGGGCCGGCGAGGAGGGCTCCGCGCACGAGGGCAGCCGCCAGGTGTTCGCCACGCAGTCGATGGGCGGGGCCCGCAAGCCCGGCATGCTGATCGTGGGCGGCGGCACCGACGTACCGCTGGCCGAACAGCAGCGGCGCAAGCGGCTGATGGACATCAAGCTCGACATCCCCGGCACCGCGCAGTTCGGGCCGAGGGTCTTCGTCCGGGGCATCCACGACATGCTGGAGCGTTCGGGCCTCGAGCTGGCCGACCTCGACGCCTGTGTGCTGCCCGAGGGCAACGCCGAGTACTTCGCCAGCGAGTACGGCACGGCCGGGCTGTCCGCCGAGGACCAGGCCGTGCTGAGCAAGAACATCGTGGAGAACCTGACCGACGTCGGCGCCACCGGCTCCGCGGCGGTCCCGCTGGCCCTGGACGCCGGCTGGGTGGAGGGCCGGATCCGGCCGGGCCACAAGGTGCTGCTCCTCGCGATCGAGGCCAGCCGCTATCTGTACGCGGGTCTCACCCTCACCTGGGAGGCCCCCTTCCCCGGGAAGTGATCTCCGCTTCCCCCGGCGGCCACCGCCCACCACCGCAGCCCCTCGCGGGCGCCGATACCGAGAAGGATGACAACGTGTCGACACAGCAGCTGGTGCACACCGACGAGAGCGTGGAGGAGCGCAACAAGCGGACCATCCGCGCGGTCTTCGACACCTTCGTGAACAAGGGCGACTTCTCCATCGTCGACGAGATCTACAGCCCCGACATGGTCGACCACCAGCCGCTGCCGGGCGCCCCGGAGGGGCTGGAGGGCGTGCGCTACACCATCGCCGGTCTGCGGGAGGGCTTCCCCGACCTGCACGTGACCATCGAGGACATGAGCGCGCACGCCGACCACGTCGTCATCCACAACACCTGGCGCGGCACCCACCTCGGCGAGTTCCTGGGGATGGAGCCGACGGGCCGGTTCATCGAGTTCAAGGGCGTCGTCGTGTGGCGTCTGCTGGACAACGGCCTGATCGCCGAACGCTGGGGCATCGGCGTGGACTCCAACATGCTCTCCGAGCTCGGCATGCGCCGGCTGGCCCCGGCCGCGCGCGGCGCCGCCCGCGCGGGCGCGCGCCGGGAGGCGCGGCCCGCCTCGGTGGTGGTGGCCGCCACCGAAGGCGCCGCCGCCCGCTGGAAGGAGACGGAGGCGGAGCTGTCCGGGCCCCGGCTGCGCGCGTACGAGGCGTCCCGCCGGCGTGCGGGCGTCGTGCACGAGTCGATCGCCGTGCAGCGGCTGGACGGCAGGGACGTGGTGGTGCTGCGGGTGGAGGCCCGTGACCCGGCCGCGGCCGCGCGGAAGCTGAACGAGTCCACCGACGCCTTCGACGCGTGGCTGCGGGCGGCGGTGCTGGAGGCGTTCGGCGCCGACCCGTGGGCCGAACTGGCCACCGGGCAGCGCGCCGAGCAGGGCCATGTGTGGTCCTCCGTGAACAGCGAGCTGGTCCGGGACTGAGGGCCGCCCCGGCCGTTCGTTGCCCTGTCGCACTTGACACCTCCGGTCGCTGGTTCCCGGGAATTGTCAGTGCTAGAATTTCTATCGACGATAAATCCGGAAGGAACCGAAGATGCGGCAACGAAAGCTCGGCAGCCAGGGGCTCGTGGTCTCCGAGCAGGGACTCGGATGCATGGGCATGACCTTCGCCTACGGCCCGGTCGACGGCCAGGAGGCTCTGCGCACCGCCGACCGGGCCCTCGAACTCGGCGTCACCCTGCTCGACACCGCGGACTTCTACGGACCGCACAGCAACGAGGAGTTCGTCGGCCGCGTCATCGCCGGACGCCGCGACGACATCGTCGTCTCCTCCAAGGTCGGCAACGAGGTCGCCCCGGACGGCAGCATCACCGGCAAGCTCAACGGCAGCCCGGAGTACATCCGTACGGCCGTCGAGGGCACCCTGCGCCGGCTCGGCACCGACCGCCTCGACCTCTACTACCTGCACCGCGTCGACCCGGACGTGCCGGTCGAGGAGTCCTTCGGCGCCCTCGCCGACCTGGTCACCGAGGGCAAGGTCCGCTACCTCGGCATCTCCGAGGCGTCCGCGGCCACCATCCGCCGCGCCCACGCGGTCCACCCGCTCAGCGCCGTACAGACCGAGTACTCCCTGTCCACCCGCGACGTGGAGAACAACGGCGTCCTGGCGACCGTCCGCGAACTGGGCATCGGCTTCGTCGGCTACAGCCCGCTGGGCCGCGGCCTGCTGACCGGCGCCATCCGCAGCCTCGACAACCTGGCCGAGCAGGACTTCCGCCGCGTCGTCCCGCGCTTCCAGGAGGAGAACCTCGCGGCCAACCTGACCATCGTCGAGCGCCTCGAAGCGCTGGCCGCCGCCAAGGGCATCACGACCGGCCAGCTCGCGCTGGCCTGGGTCCTCTCGCAGGACGTCGTGGCCATCCCCGGCACCAAGCGCGTCAGCTACCTCCAGGAGAACATCGCCGCCTCCGACGTGCGCCTGAGCGCCGAGGACCTCGCGGCGCTGGACGAGATCGCCCCGCACGGATCCACCGTGGGGGACCGTTACCCCGCCGGCGCCATGGCCACGCTCGACGGCTGACACGCCCGCGAAACCCGAAGGTGAGTGAGTACCGACCATGGCCAACATCACGATCATCGGCGGCGGGCTGGCCGGCCTGACCGCGGCGATCGCCGCCGCCGAGCAAGGCGCCCGCGTCACTCTCCACGAGGCGCACTCCCAGCTGGGCGGCCGCGCCCGCTCGGCGGACGGGCCCTACATCACCAACGACGGCCCGCACACCATCATGAACAACGGGCCCGCCTGGCAGTGGCTCATCCAGCGCGGTGTGGCCGGCCGCTACGTACGGCTGTCCTTCCACGAGTGGACGCGCATGCGCTTTCGCCACCAGGGCAAGCTGCGGATGACCCTGCCGCCCGGCTACATGCGCATGACCCTGCTGAAGCGGGACCGGCCCGTCCCCATCGACCGCTCCTTCCAGGACTGGGCCAGTGAGAACTTCCCCCAGCAGACGGTCGACGAGGCCCTCGGCTTCCTCGGCCCGATCCTCTTCGACGGGGACCCGGGCCGGCTGTCGGCGGCCTTCGTCTGGGAGCGGCTGCTGCGCGTCGGCACCCCCAAGTTCCCGCTGCCCAGCCGCTACTTCATCGGAGGCTGGGGCCAGCTCGTCGAGCGCATGGCCCGGGTCGCCCGCCGGCACGGCGTGGTCATCGAGACCAACTCCCGGCTGACCGAGCTGCCCACCGACGGGCCGGTCATCATCGCGACCTCGCTCGCCGCCGCCCGCGGCCTGCTGAAGGACCCCACCCTGGAGTGGCCGAGCGGCACCTCCGCACTCGTGGACATGGCCGTCACCCGCTCCAAGAAGGACGGCAACGTCTCCTTCGACATGGACGAGGGCGGCTTCACCTCCCAGTACTCCGACCACGACCGCTCCCTCGCACCCGAGGGCCACGCCCTGTTCCAGGGCGCCATGCCGATCCGGCCCGGGGAGAACAAGGCCCAGGCGATCGCCCGCCTGGAGAAGCTGTTCGACCTGACGACCCCCGGCTGGCAGGACCGCACCCTGTGGCGGCGCGAAGGCGTCTCCCGAGGCCGCACCGGCGCCCTCGACCTGCCCGGACTGAGCTGGCGCGACCGGCCGGCGGTCGACCGCGGCGACGGCATCTACCTGGTCGGCGACAGCGTCGCCGCACCCGGCATCCTCGCCGAGACCTCCATCAACAGCGGCCTGCGCGCCGCCGAACTCGCCGTGCAGGCCCGGCCTGCGGCCGTGACCGTGCCCCGGACGACGCCGGCGGTGACGACGGCGGCCACGCCGTCCCACTCCATCCTGTAACCCGACCCTGCAAGGGGGGTGCACGCATGAGAATCACCCTGTCCCAACGTGGTACACCGGACTGGCAGATCGCGGCGGACCTCGCTCACGAGGTGTTCGCCAAGCAGTACCAGGCCAGCGTCCAGCCCGACCCGGACGCCTTCCTGGCGTTCTTCGAGGACGCGGGGGACGGCACGGAACAGGCCCTCGCCTGCGCGGGACTGTCCTTCCCCGAGGGGGACACCCCCCTCCTGCTCGAACGCTATCTCGACGCCCCGGTGGAGGACGTCCTCAGCACCGAGGCCGGCGTCGCCGTCAAGCGCTCGCAAGTCATGCAGATCGGCAACGTCGCCTCCGTACGGGCGAGCGCCGGCGGCGAGATCATCAGGGCCATCCCCCTGATCATGGCCTGCCTCGGCCGCCCGTACGCGGTGATGACGATGACCGGCCGGCTCGCCGCGCTGATGAAGCGGCTCGGCTGCATCTTCCACCCGCTCGTCGACGCCTCCCGCGACCGGCTCTCCGCCGAGGAAGCCGAACAGTGGGGCTCGTACTACGACACCCGGCCGGTCGTCGGCTGGGCCGAGGCCGCCGAGCAGAGCACCCTGCTGCTCGCCGCGATCGGCCGCTACTGCTTCGAATCGGTCGACATGCGGTTCGTCGCGAACCGCCCCGAGCAAAGGGTGCTGACCCGTGCTGCCTGACACCGAGCGCACCAGCCTGACCGGCGGACTGCTCCAGCAGGCCGGCAGCGACGCCGTCATGGTCCGCGTCCTGTCCGCCGACGCGTCCGGCGCCCCCGCCGAGTGGACCTACCGCCAGATCATCGGCGCCTCCCTGCGCCTGGCCCGGCGCCTCGACCGGTGGGCCGCCGAGAACGGCCGCCCCGCCCGGATGGGGCTGCTCGCCGAGAACTCCCCCGAATGGGTCGTCGCCGACCTCGCCGCCCTGTTCTCCGGCGCGGTCGAGATCCCCGTGCCCACCGCCTTCGCCGCCGAACAGGCCGCCTCGCTCCTGGAAGCGGCCGACCTCTGCCTCGTCGACGACGCCGGCACCGCAGCCCTCGCCCGCTGGACCGAGGTGTCCGCCGCCAAGGTGCTCCCCGGCAGCTGCGAGGTCCTGCCCGTCGACCTGCCCGCCCTGCTCGCCGAGCCGTTCCGGACCGGCGACCTGAGGACCGGCTCCTCCGGCGAGGACGCCGTCGTCAAGGTCATCCACACCTCCGGCACCACCTCCGCCCCCAAGGGCGTGCAGATCCGCCGGCACGGCCTGGACGCCCTGCTCACCTCCCTGCGCGCCCGCACCGGGACCGCGCTGTTCGAGCGGTACCTCTCCATCGTCCCGCTCAGCCTGCTCATCGAGCAGGTCGCCGGCCTCTACATGCCCTTCCTCGCGGGCGGTTCGGTCTCCTTCCTGCCGCCCGGCACCGCCCTGGTGGGCACCGCGGCCGACGCCGGACCCCGGATGCTCGCCCTGCTGCGCCAGGCCCGCCCCACCGCGCTCGTCGTCCCGCCCACCGTCGCCGGCCTGTTCCTCGCCCTGTGCGAGGAGCAGCCCGGGGAGACCGCGGCCGAGCGGCACCTGCGGATCTTCGGCCACCCCGGCCCGGTGTTCATCGCCTGCGGCGGCGCACCCGTCCCCGCCGAGATCCTGGAACGCCTCGACGCCTTCGGCCTGACCGTCCACGAGGGCTACGGCCTCAGCGAGAACTCCTCCGTGGTCTCCTGGAACTTCCCCGGCGAGGTCAGGTTCGGCACCGTCGGCCGCCCGCTGGACCACGTCCAGGTCGAGCTGGCCGAGGACGGCGAACTCCTCATCCGCAGCACGTCGCTGTTTGCCGGCTACACCCGCGAGGACCCCTCCAGCGTGGTCGTCGACGAACAGGGCCGGCTGCACACCGGCGACCTCGCCGAGATCGACGAGGACGGCTACCTGCGCATCACCGGCCGCAAGAAGAGCCTGATCATCACCGCCGGCGGCCGCAACGTGTCACCGGAGTGGGTGGAGGGCCGCTACCGCGAGCTCGGCTTCGTCCGCGAGAGCGCGATCGTCGCCGACGCCCTCGAAGAGGTCCACGGCCTGTTCGTGGTCGAGGCGGGCCTCGACCACGACACCGCCCGCAGCCGCATCGACGCCTTCGGCCGGGAACGGCTCTCCGTCGTCGAGCGCGCCGCCGTCATCCACCTCATGAACGAGGACGACCCCGAGTACGCGCGCTGCTTCACCGTCACCGGCCGTCCGCGCCGCGACGTCATCCGCACCCACGTGCTGACCGGCCGCCCCGCCGGCGCGTCAGCCGCACCGACGCCCATCGAGGAGAAGGCATGAGCACCACCGTGAAAACCACCCCCTACGGCACCGGCAGCGGTCTGCTGGTGGAACCGGCCGAGGGCGGCTCGCTCGCCGACGTCGACCGCAAGGAGCTCCTCGACCTGCTGGCCGAGGCGGGCTTCCTGCTGCTGCGCGGATTCGACTCGGACATGGCGTCGTTCACCGCACTCGTGCAGAACACCTCGACGTCCACCACCCTCGACCCCGCCCGCGACTTCTACTCCGAGGTCGCGCAGAAGGTCGACGCCGGCTTCGACGAGGTCGGCCTGCACACCGAGAACGGCAACAGCCCCTTCCGCTCCCACCTGGCGTGGTTCTTCTGCGAGAAGGCAGCCTCCTCCGGCTCCCAGACCACCGTCTGCGACGGCTACCGTGTCTGGGACGCCCTGTCCCCGGCGGCCCGCGAGGCCTTCGCCGCGCAGGACATCGTCTACAGCCGCTACGTCGGCGAGGCCCAGTGGCGTGCGATGGCCCACCACCTGCTCGGCGGCACCAAGCCCGCCGAGGAGATCGAGGTCTCCGAACTGCTCGCCCTCACCGACCAGCTGGCCGGCACCGAGATCACCCCGGAGGCGGACGGCGGCATCCGCTACGCCTTCCGCACCCCGGCGGCCGGCTCCACCGTGTTCGGCTCGCGCCCATCCTTCGCCAACAGCATCCTGGGACCGTCCTTCAACTACGAGAAGCCGAAGATCACCTTCGCCGACGGCACCGAGTTCTCCCCCGAGCTCCTCGCGGAGATCGAGACGGTGACCGCCCTGGTGACGGAGAACCTCGACTGGCAGCACGGCGACGCGGCCGTCATCGACAACACCCGCGTCATGCACGGCCGCCGGGCCATCACCGACCCGGACCGCACCATCTACAACGCCCTGAGCTACATCGAGGCACAGGCCGCCTGACGGGACCGCCCGAGAGGACGCCATGAACACCGAACCCACCGCACCCGGCACCGCTTCAACGAAGGGCGCGGCCGACGGCACCCCGCCGGACCCCCGGCGCTGGCGCCTGCTCGCCTTTGTCGGGCTCGCACAGTTCATGGTCCTCCTGGACACCACGGTGGTGAACCTCGCACTGCCCGCCATCCAGTCGGACCTGCGGGCGAGCGCCACCGGCACCGAATGGATCCTGACCGCCTACATCCTCTGCTTCGGCGGTCTGATGCTGCTCGGCGGACGGACCGCCGACCGGTGGGGCAGGCGGCGCACCTTCCTGGTCGGCGCCGTCCTGTTCACCGCGGCCTCCCTGTGGTGCGGCGTCGCCGGCGGTACGGGCGTGCTCATCGCCGCCCGTGCCCTGCAGGGCTGCGGCGCCGCCTTCCTCTCACCCGCGGCGATGTCGCTGGTGACGACCATCTTCCCGAAGGGGAAGGAGCGCACCACCGCGCTCGCCGTCTGGGCCGCGCTCGCCGGCCTCGGCGGCACGCTGGGCGTCGTCGTCGGCGGCCTGATCACCGACAGCCTCAGCTGGCGCTGGATCTTCTACATCAACATCCCGTTCGGCGTCGTCGCCGTCATCGGCGTCGTCCTGCTGTCCCGGGGCCGCGCCGAGACCAGGTCCACCAGCGGCTCGCGCCCCGACCTGCTGGGCGCGATCACCGTCACCGGCGGCCTGGCCGCCCTCGTCTACGCCATCGTCAACATCCAGGAACACGGCTGGGGCTCGGCCGCCTACGTCGTGGTGCCCGCCGCGGCTGCCGTGCTCCTGCTCGTCGCGTTCGTCGTCGTCGAACTGCGCGCCGCCGACCCGCTGATGCCGATGCGGCTGTTCGCCACCCGCTCGCTCGTCACCGCGTCCATCGGCCGCGTCCTGACCAGCGCGGTGCAGGCCTCCGTACTCTTCCTGGCCAGCTACTACCTCCAGCGCACCCTCGGCTACTCGACCCTGAAGGCCGGATTCGCCTTCCTGCCGCTGGGCGTCGTGGCCATCGCCGTCACCGCACCGGCCACCCGCGTCATGCACCGCTCGGGGCCGCGCCCCGTCTACCTCGCGGGCGGCGTCGGCTCGGTCCTCGGCCTGGTCCTGCTCACCCAGGCGCCCGCGCACGGCAGCTATCTGCTCTACCTGCTGCCGGCGCTGCTGCTCCTGGGCGCGGCCATGCAGTGCTGCACCATTCCCGTCAACGTCCACGGCGTCTCCGACGTACCGCAGGAGGAACAGGGCATCGCCTCCGGCGTGCTCACCGCGGCCTTCCAGGTCGGCGCCTCCCTCGGAGTGGCCACCATCGCCACCAGCGCCCTGACCCGCACCACCGGCGAACTCGCCCACGGCACCGCACCGGCCGTCGCCTGGCTCGACGGGCTCCACCTGGGCTTCTGGATCGCGGCCGGCATCGCCGTACTCAACCTGCTCAACGCCTACGTCGGCCTGCCGGGCCGACGCCGCGCCCCGGCCGGGGCGCAGCAGACCGCCTGACCCCACAACGACAGGAGATCTCCATGGCCAGCCCGGGAGACACACTGCGCCTCGGCGAAGACCGGCTCACCTTCCTGACCACGGCGGCCCAGACGGGCGGCGCGTACGTGGAGGTGGCGGTGGACTACGCCCCGGCCGTCATCAAGCCGCCGGCCCACTACCACCCCAAGCAGACCGAGCTGATGAAGGTGGAGAGCGGCCGGGTCAAGGTCCTGCTCGACGGCAAGCTGCACGAATACGGTCCCGGCGAGGAGTTCTACATCCCGCCGGGTGTCGTGCACTCGCTGTGGAACCCGGGCCCGGAGACCACCCGGATCGTCTGGCGCACCACACCGGCGTTCCGCACCGAGACCGTCTTCGAGACCCTGTGGGGGCTGACCAACGAGGGCCGGCTGCGCCCCGACGGCACCCCCCGGCTCCAGATGCCGCTGCTGGCCCTGGAGTTCCGCGACGAGTACCGGGTCGTGACCGGCCGGCCGTTCCTGGTGGACATGGCGCTGTGCGCGGCGCTCTCCCCCGTATCGCTGGCCTGCGGCTACCGCTCCACCTACCGTCCGCCGCAGGTCGAGGAGGAGCGGAAGGAGGAGCACCAGGGGGAACACCTGTCCGTCTGATTCCGGCCGGTGGCCGAATTCTCCAGTCGCGCGCGAGGGCGGTTCGAGGTGCGCTCCCTAACGTCTGCGGCAACGGACACGGCTACGCGTGGAGGATGCGGACATGGCCAGCGAAGAGCACGGATTCACTCTCCCCGGCGCGGATCTTCCGGCGCCCGACGCCGACCTGCGTGCCCGGCGCGAGGCGGTCGTCGCCGCCCACACCATCGCGGAGACCGTCTGGGACATCCCCGGAGTGATGGCCACCTTCCCGCGTGGTGCCGTCTACCGGATCCAGGCCTTCGAGGAGAGCCCGTTCGTCGGTGAGGACGCCATCCGCAAGGGCTACTTCAACGACATGCAGGAGGCGTTCCCCAACCTGGAGCACGAGCTGCACCACGTGCACCACACGCCGACCGCGGTGATCCTGGAGGCCCAGGCGCGCGGCAAGCAGGAAGCCGACTGGCGCGGCATACCCAACAAGGGCAAGTCCATCGACGCGCCCGTGGCGGTCTTCTTCCACTTCGACGGCGACGTCCTGATCGACGAGACCCTGTACTTCGACGTCGCCACCTTCCAGCGTCAGCTCGGCTGACGGCTGCTCATGCCCGGCACCGCGGGGCCCCGTCCGTACGACGGGGCCCCGCGGTGCTGCGCGGAGTGTGCGGCTCCACCGGTGATCAGGCGGGATTCGAGCGGGCGTCGAGCGCCCGTTCATAGCCTCGTCCGAGTCGGCCCGTGACCGCACTCAGAAAGGATGCTCGAATGAGCACCGCGAACCCCCCAACTCCGGCCACAGGGAAGCAGGGGGTGGTCTTCTGGGCCATCCTCACGACCAGCGTCGCTTCCTTCATGGCGGGCCTGGACAACCTGGTCATCATCACCGCGCTGCCCACCATCAGCGAGAAGCTGGGCGGCAGCCTCAGTGACCTCGAGTGGACGGTCAACGCGTACACGCTGTCCTTCGCCGTCCTCATGATGTTCGGTGCCGCGCTCGGCGACCGCTTCGGCCGGCGCAAGGTCTTCTCCCTCGGCCTGCTGCTCTTCACCGGCGCCTCCGCGGCCGCCGCGCTCGCCCCGGGCGTGAACGAGCTGATCGCCGCCCGTGCCGTCCAGGGCGCCGGCGCGGCCATCATCATGCCGCTGTCCGTGACGCTGCTGACCGCCGCCGTCCCCGCCGAGAAGCGCGGCGCCGCGCTCGGCATCTGGGGCGCGGTCAACGGGCTCTCGATCGCCGCGGGCCCGCTCGTCGGCGGTGCCATCGTCGAGCACCTGTCCTGGCAGTGGATCTTCTGGCTCAACGTGCCCATCGGCCTGGCCCTGGCCCCGCTGTCGTGGCGCAAGCTCGCCGAGAGCAGGATCGCGAACTCCCGGCTCGACGCGATCGGCACCGTCCTCGCCAGCGCCGGTCTCTTCGGCATCGTCCTCGGCCTGATCAAGGGCCACGAGAAGGGCTGGACCTCGGCGTTCACGCTCACCGCGCTCATCGGCGGCGCGGCCGTCATGGTGGCGTTCGTCGTGTGGGAGAACCACACCGAGCACCCCATGGTCCCGATGCGGCTCTTCCGCATCAAGGCGTTCACCGCGATCAACCTCGCCGGCGCGCTGATGTCGGTCGGCATGTTCGGCGCGATCTTCCTGATGACGCAGTTCCTGCAGAACATCCAGGGCTACACCGCGATGGAGGCCGGCGTCAGGCTGCTCGCCTGGACCGCCATGCCGATGGTCGTCGCACCGATCGCGGGCATGGTCTCCGACCGCATCGGCGGCAAGCCGGTGGTCACCCTCGGCCTCGGCATGATGACCGCGGGCATGGTCTATTGGGCGTTCGTCCTGGAACCCGACGTCTCCTACGTCGCCCAGCTGCCGTCGCTGATGATCTGCGGCGCGGGCATGGCCATGTTCTACGCCCCGCTGATGAACCTCACCATGGGCTCGGTCGCCGAGCACGAGCAGGGCATCGCCTCCGGAGTCACCGCCGCCACCCGTGAGGTCGGCGCCGCCCTCGGTGTCGCCCTGCTGGCGTCGATCTTCAGCGCCAACGGCGGCTACGCCTCCCCGCAGAACTTCGTCGACGGACTGGTGCCGGCCATGTGGGTGGGCGCGATCGCCGTCGCCCTCGCCACGTTCTCCATGCTGCTGGCCCCCGGCCGGCGCGCCACCGGGACCGCCGTCGCGGCGAAGGCGGCCGCCCCGGCCGCCGAGCCGGAGACCGCCCCCGAACCGGCGGCCCCGGTGCACTGACCGACGGAACCACCCGACCCGAGAGGCAACCGAGGAAGCATGGCTATCGAGGAGATGAAGGTCCGCGACGCCTTCCGCATCACGCCGTCGCAGCTGTCGGACAACCGGGGCCACTTCTTCGAGGCGTGGCGGCTGAGCGAGCTGACCGAGGCCACCGGCCAGACGTTCTCGGTGGGCCAGGTCAACTACTCGGTGTCCAAGCGGAACACACTGCGCGGCATCCACGGCACGACGCTGCCGCCGGGCCAGGCCAAGCTGGTGACCTGCGTCCGCGGCGCGGCCCTGGACGTCGTGGTCGACCTGCGGGTCGGCTCGCCGACCTTCGGGATGTACGACACCACGCTGCAGGAGGCGGGCTCGGGCATCGGCGTCTACCTCGCCGACGGCCTGGGCCACGCCTTCCTCGCCCTCACCGACGACACCTGCATGAACTACCTCTGCACCGAGGAGTACGTGCCCGGCACGATGGTCGACATCCAGGCGCTCGACCCCGCGCTCGGCATCCCGTGGAATACCGCGGAGCCCTTCATCAGGTCCGAGAAGGACGCGGCCGCCCCGACCCTGTCGGAGGCGGTCGCCAAGGGCCTGCTGCCCACCTACGAGCAGGCCCGCGCCTCGTACGTACCCGCCGGAAAGGCCACCGTATGAGCACGGTCGCCGTCCTCGGCACCGGCACGGTCGGCACCACGCTCGCCGTGGCGTTCACCCGGGCCGGCCACGCCGTGCTGGTCGGCTCGGGCGACCCGTCCCGCCCGCAGGCGGAGCTGGCCGACGCCGGCATCCGCGTCACCAGCCACGCCGAGGCGGTGGAGGCGGCCGACTTCGTCTTCAACGCCACCCCCGGCGAGATCGCGGCCGAACTCCTCGGCGGCCTCGAACCGGCGCTGCGCGGCCGCATCCTGGTCGACGTCTCCAACGCGGCGGTCCGCGGCCCCGACGGCTTCCCGACCGGCCCCCTGGACCCGGCCACGAGCGTGGCCGAACAGATCCAGCGGGCCCTGCCCGACACCCGCGTGATCAAGACGCTCAACACGATGGACCAGCGCGTCATGGTCGACCCGACCATCCTCCCGGTCCCCCCGACCGCCTTCCTCGCCGGCAACTCCCAGCAGGCCAAGGCAGCGGTCGGCACGCTCCTGCACGACCTGGGCTGGAAGGACGAATGGCTCCTGGACCTGGGCGGCCTGCAGGCGGCCCGCGCCCTGGAGTCCAGCTACGTGATGCTCGGCCCCATCATCACCCGCTACGGCTTCGCCCCGTTCAGCCTGGCGATCGCACACTGAGACGGAAGAGCCCGCACTGGTCTGTCCTCGCCCGGGTGTTGGGCCCGGTACTCGACCTGTTCGCCACCACCGACAGGACCGCCGGCATCCGTACTCCGGCGGCGGTCAGTGGGGACACCGACCGTGCGACCAGCGCACTCAGGGCTCTGATGCTCCTCGGGCCGCAGGGAAAACCCCTGTGGGTTCCGCAAGGGCGATCGATACGATCACCTGCATGGGGCTCGACATCACCGTGCTGATCGCCGACTGGTCCTGGCTGGGTGAGGCTCCGGTCGAGGAGCGGCTTTCGCGGTTGCGGGATGCCTGGTACGAAGACGAGACCGGGCTGTGGGACCACGACGGACCGGCGACCGACGGTGGCTGGGAATGGCCGTGCGGGCCTCACAGCGACTCCTTCGCCGCCTACGAGTTCCCGGGCACGGCCGGTTCGTTCAAGGCCCATTTCTGGGCCGGGGAGGGGTGGGAGAAGGTACGCGAACACGCCGACCCGCTGGTACGGGCCGAGCTGGACACGTTCCTGGGCAGGCTGATCTGGCAGGGGGTGGATGGCGAGGGGGAGGACAGGGAGGATTGCGGCTTCTTCCATGACGACCCCGCCATCAGCTACGGCCTGCTGCTCTCGCTGTCGCCGGACGGCGTACGGGAACTGCTCACGACATGGGAGCGCGTATGCCCCCGGCTCGGCGGGCTGCGCGAGGCCTACGACGAGCACGCAGCCGTGCCCGACGGGCGGATCAGCGACTTCGGCTCCTTCACCCGTCTCCTGGACAACTGGGGCCACGTCCTGTCCGAAGCTTCACGGCGGGGCTGGGGAGTCGTGGGGCTGAGCGAGTAGCGCGCGGCTCCGCGCGCTCATCTCACCCCGCCACAGCCACCGCTCCCCGGCGCACCCCCGGCGCCCCGAGCAGTGCCGGCAGTGCCGCCCGCAGCCCGGTGCGCCAGTCGCGGATCGGGTCCACGTCGGTCGGCCGCCACCGGTCGTGTCCCAGGACCGTGTACCTCGGCGGGCGGGACGAGGTCGCCGGGACCGGGCGGATGCGGGACGGGTCCGCGCCCAGGAGGCGGAAGACCTCGCGGGCCAGTTCCACCCGGGTGCAGCGGCCTCGGCTCGTCGCGTGGTAGATGCCCGGTGACGCCGTGCCGCCCAGCGCGGCCAGGCCGAGGGACACCACCTGGGCTGCCGCGTCGGCGCTCCAGGTGGGCTGGCCGTACTGCTCCGCCGCGACCTCGACGAAGTCCCGCTCCCGCTCCAGCCGGACCAGGGCGCTCACGAAGCCGGCGGACCGTTCCCCGGCGAACGCGGCGCCGGCGGGGGCGAAGCGGCCCGCCCCGTACAGCCACGACGTCCGCACCACGTACCCCGTCCACGGCAGCAGCTGCAGCACCGACCGCTCGCCCTCCAGCCGGGTGCGGCCCCGGGTGTTCAGGGGGCAGGGGAGGGCGTCCTCGGCGTACGGGGTGCGGGCGTTGCCGGAGAAGACGTCGGCCGTGGACAGGTGGAGGAGCAGGGCGCCGAACTCGCCGCAGGCGTCGGCCAGCCGGCGGGGGGCCGCGCCGTTGACCTGCGGGGCACGGGCCGGGTCGGACGCCGCAGCGGTGTTGACCACGACCCCCGGCCGGTGGGCGGCCATCGCCGCCCGCACGGCACGGGGGTCGGTGACGTCGAGGTCCTCGTGGCCGAGCGCGGTGTACGGCTGGCCCGCCCGGTCGAGAGCCGGCAGCAGCTCCCGGCCGAGCAGACCCCGCGCTCCCGTGACCAGCCAGCGGGTCACAAGGCGGCCTTCTTCTTCAGCGGCTCCCACCAGTCGCGGTTGTCGCGGTACCAGGCGAACGTCTCGCGCAGGCCCTGGGTGAAGTCCTTGCGCGGGCGGTAGCCCAGCTCGGCGGAGATCTTGCCGCAGTCGACCGAGTAGCGCAGATCGTGCCCGAGCCGGTCGGCCACGTGCTCGACGCTCTCCCACGTGGAGCCGGACAGCTCCAGCAGGAGTTCGGTCAGCTCCTTGTTGCTGAGCTCGGTGCCACCACCGATGTTGTAGACCTCGCCCGGGCGGCCGCCGGTACGCACCAGCTCCAGGCCCTGGACGTGGTCGTCGATGTGCAGCCAGTCCCGGACGTTGAGCCCCTGCCCGTACAGGGGCACCCGGTGGCCGTCGAGGAGGTTGGTGACGAAGAGCGGGATGACCTTCTCGGGGAAGTGGTGGTGGCCGTAGTTGTTCGAGCACCGCGTGACCCGTACGTCCAGGCCGAACGTGCGGTGGTAGGACAGGGCCACCAGGTCCGAGGAGGCCTTCGACGCGGCGTAGGGGGAGTTGGGGCGCAGCGGGTCGGTCTCCGGCCAGGATCCCTCGTCGATCGACCCGTACACCTCGTCCGTCGACACGTGCAGGAACCGGGCCGGCCCGCCCGGGCGGTTCAGCGCCGCGTGCAGGAGCGTCTGGGTGCCCAGGACATTGGTGGTGACGAACTCCGCCGCGCCCTGGATGGAGCGGTCCACATGGGACTCGGCGGCGAAGTGCACGATCTGGTCGTGCGAGGCCACCAGCTCGGCGACGAGCCGCTGGTCGCAGATGTCGCCCTGGACGAAGGAGAAGCCGGGGTGGCCCCGCACCTCGTCGAGGTTGGCGGGATTGCCCGCGTACGTGAGCTTGTCGAGCACCGTGATCCGCACGTCGCCGGGGCCCTCGGGCCCCAGGAGCGTACGGACGTAGTGCGAGCCGATGAATCCGGCGCCGCCGGTGACGAGGATGCGTGTGTCGGTCATGACGAGATCTGCACCTTGCTGTGGTCGCCGAGAACGAAACGGTGGGCGGCGGGCATCCGCGGGGCGGGGGTCACCACGACGTTGCGCCCGATGATCGACGCCTCCACGCGCCGCACCCCGCGCAGCGAGGAGTCGTCCAGGACGATGGAGAACTCGATCTCGCTGTCGCTGATGGTGCAGTTGCGCGAGACGGACGTGAACGGCCCGACGTACGAGGAGGTGATCACCGTGCCGGCGCCGATCACCGCGGGCCCCACGATGCGGGAGCCGATGACCGAGGCCCCCTCCTCGATCTGGACGCGCCCGATGATCTCGCTGGCCTCGTCGACATCGCCCTCGATGCGCTGCTCGGAGGTCTCCAGGACGGACCGGTTGACCTCCAGCATGTCGGTGACGTTGCCGGTGTCCTTCCAGTAGCCCGATATCGTCGTGGACCGCACGTCGCGGCCGTTGTCGATCAGCCACTGCAGGGCGTGGGTGATCTCCAGCTCCCCGCGCCAGGACGGCTCGATGGAGCGGACGGCCTCGTGGACGGCGGGGGTGAACAGGTAGACGCCGACCAGGGCGAGGTCGCTCTTGGGTTCCTTCGGCTTCTCCTCCAGGCCGGTGACCCGTCCGTCGGGGCCGAGCTCGGCGACACCGAACGCCTTGGGGTCGGAGACCCGGGTGAGCAGGATCTGCGCGTCGGGCCGCTCGGAGCGGAAGCCGTCGACCAGGTCCGTGATGCCGCCCACGATGAAGTTGTCACCGAGGTACATGACGAAGTCGTCGTCACCGAGGAAGTCCTGCGCGATCAGCACGGCGTGGGCGAGGCCCAGCGGCGCGTCCTGCGGGATGTAGGTCACCTCGATGCCGAACGCGGAGCCGTCGCCGACGGCCTCCCGGATCTCGTCGGCCGTGCTCCCGACGATGATGCCGACCTGCTTGATGCCGGCGTCCGCGATCGCTTCCAGACCGTAGAAGAGCACCGGCTTGTTGGCCACGGGCACCAACTGCTTGGCGGATGTGTGGGTGAGGGGGCGCAGGCGGGTTCCGGCCCCGCCGGAGAGTACGAGAGCCTTCATGCCACCCGAGGCTAGAAGCGGCTACTTGAGCGCAGGTGGGGGATCGGCCGCGCCACAGGACGCCTCCAGGGCCGCTCGACCACTGGTGCAGATCCTCGAAGGGTTCCCCGACGCGAGCATGAGGAAGGCACCCCATGGCAGACGACCACCGCGCACTCATCCAGTCCTTCGTCGACATGATCAACAGTCATGACATCAGCACGATGAGCGAGCACACCGCGCCCGGGCACATCGACCACAACCCCGTGGTCGACGACGGCATCGAGGCCAACACGGAGTTCTGGAAGCAGATCTTCGCGGCGTTCCCCGACATCAAGATCGTCGTGCACGACCTGATCTCGGACGGCGACCGGATCTCCGGCCGCTTCGAGTACTCGGGCACCCACCAGGGCACCTTCTTCGGCGTGGAGGCCACCGGCCGCACGCTGACGTTCCAGTCGATCGACATATGGCGCGTCGAGAACGGGCTGCTGGCCGAGCACTGGGACCAGCTGGACATGAGCGGGATGTTCCACCAGCTCGGCGTCGACTTCTACGCGCTCCAGGGCGCCTGACACCCCGCCCCGCTGCGGACGGCCCGGTGGGCACGACGGTTCTCCGTCGTGCCCACCGGGCCGTCGTGCGCCGGGTCAGACCGTGTGCAGCGCTGCCGCCCGCTCGACCTCGTCCACCAGCCGGGCGTGACCGACGATCGCGTCACCGTGCGGGGCGAAGTCCTGTGCGTCGAGGACCGCCCGGGCGAACACCCCGGCGGTGTTGGTGAAGTGACGGTCCGGGGAGAGGGCGATCTCCTCCAGCCGGCCCTCGCGCTCGACCTTGAGCACGGGCGTGTACTCGTCGGGCGTGCTGAACGCGCGCTCCAGCCGCAGCCGCCCCCGGCTGCCCCACAGCTCGTACCCGCTGCGGTAGGCGTGCTCGACACCGTACGAGAGCTGCCCCGCCACCCCGGAGGGCGACTGGAGCAGCGCGCTGCCGGCGGGCCGAGGCCCGTGCGCGGACGGCGGCCGCACCTGCGCGCCCACCACCCGCAGCCCCGGCCCGAGGAACAGCTGCGCGGCACGCAGCGGATAGGCGGCGACCTCCGGCAGGGTGCTGGCCCGCCGCAGCCCGTCAGAGCCGTCCCGGGCCGGCTGGAGCGGGATGCCGAACTCCGAGGCGAACAGCTGGACGTCGCCGATCAGCCCGTCCGCCACCAGCTCCCGCACCCGCGCGTGCTGCGAGTGGTGGAGGAACATGAAGTTCTCCATCAGCAGCAGCCCGCGCTCGCGCGCCAGGGCCACCGCCTTCTCCGCGTCCGCGAGGCTCGTCGCGAACGGCTTCTCGCACCACACGTGCTTGCCGGCCTCCAGCGCCCGCAGCGTCCACTCCGCGTGCAGCTCCGGCGGCAGCGGGATGTAGACCGCGTCCACGTCGTCGCGGAGCAGCAGCGCCTCGTAGTCCCGCACCGGCGTCCCGCCGAACTGCTCGGTGAACTCCCGGGCCCGCTCGATCCGGCGGCTGGCCACGGCTGTGACCCGCACCAGCGGCTGCCGCTCCAGCGAGGGCAGGGTGCGGCGCCGGGCGATGTCCGCGCAGCCCAGCACGCCCAGCCGCAGCGCGCGTGCGTCCTTGCCCGTCATGCGTACACCCCGCTCAGCGACCAGGCCGCGCGCAGACCCGTCAGCAGGGTCCTGGCCTCGACGTTCAGATAGTTGCTGTGCCGCACCAGACCGGACAGCTGGGTCGCCGTCACCCAGGTGAAGTCCTCCGGTACGTCGACGGGGAACTCGTCCCCGACCTCCATCAGCACATAGCGGTTGCCGGCGTGGTGGAACCGGCCGCCCTCCTCCGACTGCACGGTGTCGTACAGCAGCCGGCCCGGATCCGCGCCCAGCACGACGTCCAGATAGCGGGGCTGCTGCTCGCGCGGCAGGGTCAGGGCCCGGCCCGGCTGGCACTGCACCGTGGGGCCGAGCTCGGCCACGTCGAGGACACCGGCCTCGGACCTGGCGTGCGTCAGCAGATGCGGCACCCCGCCGATGCGGCGGATCAGGAAGGCGGAGAGCCCCTGCTCGGCGGGGGCCAGCAGCGGCTGCGTCCAGCTCTTCACCTCGCGGTTGGCGGCTGCCACCGACGCGGCGATGACCGTGAAGTGATGGCCCGTGTCGTGCACGATCTCGTGGTCGGTACGCCGCCAGCGCTCCACCTGGGACAGCGGAACGGTCCGCTGCACGAGCTGGCGCCGGGCCTTGATCTCGGTCAGCCGGCTCAGGACGTGCTCGGTGGAGTGCAGCGAGGGCCCGCTGCCGGTGAGCGCGGGGATCAGCGAGAGCACGGTCCGCGCGTCCATGTTGATGACGTTGGACTCGTACAGCAGCTGGTTGATCTGGCCGAGCGTCAGCCAGACGAAGTCCTCGTGCAGCGGTACGTCACCGACGGCCTCGACCAGGATGTTGCGGTTGCGCTTGCGCAGGAACCAGGAGCCCTGCTCGGACTGGAGCGAGTCGTACAGCACCCGGGAGCGGGCGCGCGGCGGGGTGAAGTACTCGATGTAGCGCACCGAGGCACCCTTGTGCACGCCCGTGTAGTTGCTGCGCGTCGCCTGCACGGTGGGGGAGAGCTGGACCGTGTCGACGTTGCCCGGCTCCATCTTGGCCTGCATCAGGCAGTGCAGGACGCCGTCGAACTCCTTGACGACGATGCCCAGGATGCCGACCTCGGGCTGGTTGATGATCGGCTGGGACCAGGACAGCTCGTGCCCGTCCCACTCCGTGCGCACGCTCAGCCCCTCCACCGAGAAGAACTGGCCGCTGTCGTGCACCAGGTTTCCGGTGGCGTCCTCGAAGTGCCAGCCGACCAGGTCGGAGAACGGGATCCGGCGCACGTCGTAGCGGTTGGTGCGGCGCTGCGCGGCGAACCACTCGCGGAACACCGGATTGGGTGTCACCGCACTGTCGAGAGCCTGGGCGGACAGCGTGAACCGTCCCGCCTGGCTCGTGGCGACGCCCGGGGGCGCTGCCTGGGTGATGGTCATCAGGGAACTCCTTCGGCTTCTCCCGCGAGCCCAGGGCAGGCGGCCGCAGCACGACCATGGGCCAGCGCGATGGGCTGTCGCTGGAGAGCCGCCGCAGGACCGCTTGATTCCCCCTCGGGCCAACGGGCCTTCATTCCCGTGAAGTTATCACTGATAAATTTTCTAGCAGTACTAGACAGGTGGGGCCGGCTTCCTTACGCTGGGGCGTCATGAGAATCCTCTTTGCCGGCGCCGGAAACTTCGGCCACGTCTATCCCCTCATCCCCTTGGCGACGGCCGCCCGGGCGGCGGGCCACGAGGTCTCCTTCGCCACGGGTGAGCAGCTGCATCCCGCCCTGGTGCGGGCCGGCCTCGATCCGGTCAAGGCCGGACGCTCGGTCCCCGAGGCGTTCATGGAAGCGGTACGTGCCGCGGGCCACCAGGGCGGTGACCTCGGCGCGCAGGACGTCCCGCCGGAGGTCCTGACGGCCCTGCACATCGAGGTGTTCGGATCGGTGCTGCCCCGCTGGGTGGCCGCCGACCTGGCACCCCAGCTGGAACGGCTCCGCCCCGACCTCGTCATCTACGAGGCGCTCAACCCGGGCGCCTCCTTCGCCGCACGGCTCGCGGGCATCCCCGCCCTCGCGCACGGCGTCGGCCTGATGGCCCAGGGCCCCGAGGACCTGGCCGTCCAGGAGAAGCTGCTCGCCACCGCCGCCGACCTCGGCGTCGACGTGCCGGGCGGCCAGCTGCTGGCCCTGGCCCGTACGTACATCGACATCTGCCCCCCGTCCATCCAGGACCCCCACTTCCTGGCCGCGCCGCTGCCCCGCATCGAGCAGCGCTCGGTCGCCTACGCGGAGCCGGGCGAGCTGCCGGAGCGCTTCCGCGACACCTCCGAGCCGTTCGTCTACGTCACCCTGGGCACCGCGCTCGGCTCGGCCGACGTGCTGCGCACGGTCGTCCAGGGCCTGCTGCCGCTGGACGTGCCGCTGCTCGTCGCGGCCGGTCCCGTGGTGCCCGTCGAGGAGCTCGGCGAACTGCCCGACCGGGTGGTCGCCGTGCCGTGGGTCGCCCAGGCGAAGGCGCTGGAGAGCGCCTCGCTGGTCGTCCAGCACGGCGGCGCCGGCACCACGCTGGCCACGCTCGCGGCCGGACTGCCCCAGCTGGTGCTGCCGCAGGGCGCGGACGGCCCGGCCAACGGCAGCGCGGTGCGCGACGCGGGCGCCGGCGAGGTCGTCTTCGCCCCCGACCTGTCCGCCGACGCGGTCACCGAGGCGGCCCGCGGGCTGCTGGCGTCGGAGACCGCCCGCGCGGGCGCCCGCAAGGTCGCCGCCGAGATCGAGTCCATGCCGCTGCCCGCCGAGACCGTGAAGCGGCTCGGGGAGTTCATCGGCTGACCACCCCCGCTCCCGGCGGCCGGACGGCCGCCGGGACCCAAGACCCCGGTGTGCGTGCTGTGTCCCCCGCCGCGCGCACCGGGACACCCTCAGCACAGGGGGAGCGGCACCGTCCCCGTTGCGGAGAACGGGGCGGTGCCGCGTGCACCGGAGCGCGGCAGCAGATCGTCGACCGGCGCCCAGGAGCGTGCGCGCACCAGGGCCCGCAGCGTCTGCTGCACCTCGGCCACCAGCCGTACGGCCGAGGCGCGCTCGATCACGGACGGTGCGAAGTCCAGGCACAGCAACGGGTCCTCGCGCCAGCGCAGCACGCTCAGCGCCGCCTGCGCCGGGCCTGCTCCCAGCCGGCCGTGGTGGAAGCGCACGCCGAGCGGGCCGTACGCGCAAGAGGCCGGGAGCCATTCGTCGCGGGCCGCGAACAGCACCCGGGCCGGGGCCGAAGGAGCGAGGGCATGTGCGGTCCCTCGCCCCTCGCCCCCGGCCGGCGCCTCCGCGGCGGCCAGCGCCTCGCCGAAGGCGCACGCCACACCCCGCAGGAAGTAGTCCGTGGTGCCCTCCAGTGCGCAGGAGACCGGCACGCTCGCCGCACACGGAGCGACCGAACGCACCGGCGCCGCGCCGGGGTGGCGCGGCAGCTCGACGTCCACCGCCACGGTCTCCGCCCCGGAGCCGCGGCCGAGCGCCAGCGCCCAGGCGGCGAGCAGCACACCGCTGTGCGGCACCCCGGCCCGCCGCGCCGTCCGGTCCACCGCGTCACGCAGCGCCGTATCGAGCCCGAACCCCAGCCGCTCCGTACGGAAGCGCGGAACCGTGCCCCCCTCGTGCCCGCCGGATCCGGCCGGCACGCCCGACGGGGCCCCGTCCGGCAGCACGGTGTCCGGGGCGGGTGCGGGGGAGCGGTCCGGGGGCAGACCGTGGGTCACGCGGTGGTAGCCGTCGAGGAGTTCGCGCCAGACCAGGGCGGCGGAGAAGCCGTCGGCCACGGCCTCGTGGTGCACGAACGACAGCAGATGCCGGTCCGGGCCGAGCGCGGCCAGGACGAAGGCGAGCGGCGGGCTGCCCGGCTGTCCGGCGAGCCGGCGCAGATCGGCCGTCAGCCGCAGATGGGCGGCCGCGACCGGCTCGACTCCGGCGTCCGGCGGCAGATGCCGCAGGGTGACGAGCGGGGCCGGGTGCCGGTCGAGGACCCGGCGGGCCAGGCCCTGCCCGAACGGGGCGAAGGCGGTGCGCAGCCCTTCGTGCCGGGCGCAGAGCGCGTCGATCGCCGTCCGCAGCGCGGGCACGTCGAGCGGTCCGGTCAGCTCGGCGCTCAGCACCCGGTGCACGGCGTGCGCGCCGGCCTCCCGCTCGGCGGCGAGAGCGGCGGACTGCCCCGGCAGCAGGGGGCGCCAGGCGGGCCGGTGCGCAAGACGCGGAGAGGGGGCGGGCACCGGAACGGCCCGGTCGAGTACGTCCGCGAGCGGCGCGGGACCCATCAGCCGGTGCGGTTCCAGGCCGAGCCCCAGCGTCTCGCCGGCCCGCAGCCGCAGCCGCATCGCCCGGTCGTAGGTCCCGCCCAGGGTGATGAAGGGCGAACCGGCGGCCCGGGGCGCCAGGGTGCGCGCATCGAGGCCCATCACGTCCGCGGCCAGGTCGAGCAGCGCCTCCGAGGGAGTCGGGGTCAGCATGAGGTGGCCCTTCTGTGGCGGTCTTGCCGCGATGGTGGCGACTCCGGCTCGAAGGTCGCTCGAACGCGGCTGCACAGCGGCGGCCGTACCTCAATTCTTTCGGTAGCAGAAACCCTATCAGCGCTAGCTAGAGTTTCGCTGAAATGCTAGTATCGGGACCATGACCGCCCGAGAGCGCCGCCTTCGTGAGCAGGCCAACCGCCATCAGCTGATCCTCGCCACCGCGCGCGAGATGGCCGAGGAGGAGGGCTGGGACAACGTGACCACGCGGCGCCTGGCGGACCGCATCGAGTACAGCCAGCCCGTGCTCTACCAGCACTTCAAGAACAAGGACGCCATCGTGCACGCGGTGGCGACCGAGGGCCTGGGCGAACTCACCGCCGTGCTGCGGGCCTCCCGCCCCACGACGGAGGACCCCCGCGAGGCACTGCACGCGGCCGGCCGCGCCTACGCCGGCTTCGCCGCCCGGTGGCCCGCCCTCTACCAGGCGATGCTGGTCCTGGACACGGGCGAGGAGCGCGCCGACGAGCGCGAACCGCAGCCCCTGCTCGACGTGCTGGCGGAGATTCAGCAGGTCGTCGAGCCCGTAGCCGAGGGCCGCGACCCGCGCGTCCTGGCGGAAGTGGTGTGGAGCGCCTGGCACGGCCTGGTCACGCTCACCGGAGGCGGCCGGCTCACCGAGGACGGGACCGGCGACCGGCTGCTCCTGCTCACCGACGCCCTGGTCCAGCCCGCCGCCCAGCCCGCCTGATCGGACGGTCTGATCAGACCGCCGTGGTCTCGGCCGGTTCGCTCTTCGGGTCCGCCGCACCGACGTGCTCGTTGACCCGCTTGCCGAGCAGGATGAAGAGCAGGATGAGCCCCACGGTCAGCAGGATGTGGCCGAGCCCGGCCGTCAGCGGCACGACCTCGGCGATGTGGTCCTCGTCGCGGCCCAGCACGGTCAGGATGCCGTGGACGCCCATCATCGCGGTCGAGATGGCGATCCCGATGTTGTAGAACCAGAAGAACGCCGTGAACAGCTTCGAGCCGGACAGCCCGAAGACCTTGTCCAGGCCGAGGACGATCAGGAACACGATCATGCCCAGCGCCAGCAGGTGCGTGTGCATCAGCCCCAGCTGGGTCTCGCCGGTGAAGTCCTTGATCTTGGTGAACTCCCGGTAGAAGAGCCCGGAGATCACTCCCACGATCATGTAGACGTGCGCTGCGTAATACGACTTCCGCATGACGGAGTGCGCTCCCCTGGGTCGATTACCGTACGGATCACGCTCATTCAAGCATCCGGGTCCGGCCCATCGGTGTACTTCACAAGGACATCTCAAGCCCCCTTCGAGCGCCCTTCGAGCACCCCTCACGCGAAAGCCGACCGGCCCGTGCGCACGCGAGGCCCTGCCGTACGGCTCCGGAGGGGTATTGCCGTACGGCCCCGAGGGCGCCTTCCCCTACGGCTCCGGCGGCCGCCCCCGTACGAGAGCGGATCGCGGAACGGTCGCGGACCGCTGGAGCACGCCGCGACACAGCGGGCAGGCGCATTACCGTGACGCTGCCGAGGGCCAGGGCCTGTCGTCAGACTGCCGTCTGCCGCGGGCGACGAGAGCAGTCTGGCGACAGGCCCCAGGAGGCAGCCATGGAGGAACAGCACGCCACCCTGCGCGTACTGCCCGGGCGGCCCCGCCTGCGGCAGCTCGCCGACGCGGACGACCTGTCCGGCGCCCGGGAACCGCGCCCGGTCCGCGTCCACGTCGTCGGCACCGACCCGCTCGCCCGCGTCGGCCTGCGGACCCTCCTCGCCGACCACCCCGCGATCCACATCACCGGCGAGAGCGCACCCGGCCCCCAGCTGGCCCGCGCGCTGCGGACCTCACGCCCCCGGGTCCTCGTCGTGCACGGCGCCCTCCCCGCCGAGGAACGGCTGCCCCTGATGGGCGATCAGGACGGTCCTGACGGCCTCCGGATGCTCACCGTCGGCGAGACCCCCGGCGACATCCCCGCACACGGACACCTGCCCGGCACGGCGACGGCGGGCGAGCTCACCTCAGCGGTGGTGCTCGCCGCCGCCGGCTACACCCTCGTCGGCGCGGGCCGCCGCGCCCTCCCGCCGCCCGGCCCCCGGCTCTCCAGCGTCAGCCCCGACGAACTCACCGAACGCGAGGGCCAGGTCCTCGACCTCCTCGCCCGGGGCCTGTCCAACGCCGAGATCGCCCACGCCCTCACCCTGTCCGAACACACCGTCAAGACACACGTGCAGAACATGCTGCACAAGCTGCGGCTCCGCAACCGCGTCCACGCCGCCATCTACGCCTTCGAGACGGGCCTGCGCGGCACCACCGACTGACCCCGCGCCGACCCCCGTGCTGGAGAAGCGAACGAGACCCGCAAGAGATCCGCAGGAGACCGGAGGCACATACGCAGGCAAAGCTTTGCCCGTCCCCTTGCCCGGGCCCTACGCTCGATCGCGTCCAGGGTGCCCGCTCGACCCGCTTGCGGCTGTACGGCAGCGCGTCAACTCCAGGGGAATGGTCACATGCTGCAACAACCCGCGTTCGGACGCCGTCTGAAGAAGCTGCGCACGGCCCAGGGCTTCTCGCAGACCGCGCTCGCCGGAGACGGCATGTCCACGGGCTACCTCTCCCGCCTGGAGTCCGGCGCCCGCCAGCCCACCGAACGCGCCGTCGGCTACCTCGCGCAGCGCCTGGGCCTCGAACCCGCCGACTTCGAGGACCCGGCGGGCGGCTCACTGGCCCACGCCCTGACCCTGGCCGCCTCCACCGGCTCCGACGACGCCCTGCAGACCCTGCACGAGGCGCTGTCCGCCGAGGGCCACGAACTGCCGGTGCTGCGCTGGCAGGCACTGTGGCTGCTGGCCCAGCACCGCCGGGTGCAGGGCGACCACGCCGGCGAACGCGAACACCTCGAACGCCTGGTCCGGCTCGGCGGCGACGTCGGACTCGCGGAGCTGCGGGTCCGCGGACTGACCCGCCTCGCCCGCTGTCTGCGCTCGCTCGGCGAGATCAACGAGGCCGCGGACGCCGCCGTCGAGGCCGACCGCATCGCCCGCGAGGGCGCGGTGGGCGTCGACGACCACGCGGGAGTGCTGCTCGCCCTGGTGTCCGTACGCGCGGAGGCCGGCCGCATCCCCGACGCGCGGGCGTACGCCGACGAGCTGACCGCGCTGGTCGAGGGCCGCCACGACGCGCTGTGGGCGGAGGCCATGTGGACGGCGGCCGCCGTAAGGATGCGCCAGGGCGACTACGCGGGGGCGCAGGAGTGCCTCGGGCAGGCGCTGGAACGGTTCGCGGGCAACGACGACCTGGTGCTGTGGCTGCGCCTGCGCCTCGCCGCAGGCCGACTCCACCTCCAGAAGGTCCCGGCCGAACCGGAGGCGGCCGAGAAGTGCGTGGCCTCCGCCGAACAGGCGATGTCCTTCGTCGGCACCCCCGGCATGCGCCAGGAGCTCACCGCCCTCAAGGCGGACCTGGCCTTCATCACCGGCCGGTACGACGAGGCCCGCACCCTGCTCGGCGAACTCGCGGCGGAAGAGCCGATGATGACGTACCGCGACCGCATACGCCTCGACATCCTGCGCAACCAGCTGCGGGTCCTCAACGGCGACGAGAGCGGAGTGCGGGGCCTGCGCGCCCTGGCACAGCAGGCACAACAGGACGCCAACATCGACCTGGCCGCCGAGATCTGGCGGATCCTCGCCGACGCCCTCTCCCAGATCCAGCAGCCCTCGACGGGTTCTGCACCGGCCGGGTCCACGCTCGTGGCGACCAGCACACCCACGCGGACGGGGAGCGGAACATGAAGCAGACCACCACGACCGACGACACCGCGGCAGGCCGGACCCCGGACCCGGCGACGCCCGGCACCACCCCGGCCCCCACCCGCCCCGCACCCGGACGCGCCACCGCCGTCATGGCGGCGCTGTCCGCGTGCTGACCGAGGCGGTCTGGTGCCCGAACGGCGCTGCGCGCGCACCGGAATCGGTCGTCCTGGGAGTGCGCTCGGGCGTGGACGGACAGGTGACCTATCTCGCCGACCCCGTACCCGCCTCTGTGGTCCTGGACCAGGTCCCCACGGACATCGAACCGCACCGCCTCCTGCGATTCGCCTCGCACTGCTCTGCCGCCTGCACCCACCACAGCGCTGACCACTGCACCCTGGCCGAACGCACGGTCGCGGCCCCCGCCCCCGCCGGCCCCGCCCCGCACTGCCACCTGCGCCGCGCCTGCCGCTGGTGGCACCAGACGGGCCCGGCGGCCTGCGCCCACTGCCCGGCCCTGACGGAGGGCCTGGCGGGCCGCTGACGCATACGGGATGATCACTGGATTCCGTACGCCGACCGGCTACTGAGCGCAGCGCACTCCGGGGGACCTCATGCACCGCTTCACCCGCCACACCGGCAGAGTACTGGCCGCCGTCGCTCTGCTGGCGGGCCTGACCACGGCCTGCTCCGGCCCGTCCGCGACGCCGAAGGCTCCGCAGCCCCGGCAGACGGCGGCCGCCACCGCCACCCCCGCGCCGCAGCCGACGCCCCGGCCCGACCGGGAGCGTCTGGACAAGATGGCCCGCGACGTGCTCAACGGGACGGGCGAGCCGGACTGGGACGACAAGGACCTCGTCTCGTCCGGCTCTCTCGCGATCCCCGGAATGAACGTGGACGAGACCGTCAAGTCCGGCACCGCCCTGCGGATAGAGGTGGCATGCGCGGGGGACGGCAAGGTCACCTTCACAGCCGTCTCGGGCTCCGCCAGAACCACCGAGCGCGTCGACTGCGCGCAGTCGATGAGGAACAGCTTCGACTTCACCACGGCCGCCCCGAGCCTCGCGATCCAGGCGGACTCCCCCGATCCGGAAGGGGTGGGCACCGCCTACGTGGTGCGCCGCCCCGCCTGACAGGCCCGGCGCTCAGCCAAGCGAACCCCCGGTGTTCAGGATCATCCGCTGGAGCACCTTCAGCGCGGTGACGTAATCGGCATCGTCGATCCCCTCGTGGATCCGGGCCCGGATGGCCGGCGCATGCGCCTTGAGCCCGACCCGCGCGTCCTCCCCCGCCGAGGTGATCCAGACCCGCCCCTCACCGTCCCGCCGGAGCCACCCCCGCTCCACCAGCACATCCGCCTCGGCCGCCAGGTCGTCCTCGGCCCGGAGGTAGGACTCCATGGCCTCCCGAAGCTCGGAAACGGTTCGCCCGCGCCCGTCGGGCGACAGATCGTTCTCCGACAGATTGCGCAGCAACCAGAACTGCGGCTGGCTGAACCCCAACTCGGCCTGCCGCGCCCGAGTGAACGCGATGAGCGCCTCGTACGCCACGCCGGTCCAGTAGGCGGCCGGCTGCGCGGCGAGCTCGGCGTCGGGGGTGTGCTGGGTCGTGGTCATGTGCGGTGCTCCTCGTTCGTGATCGTGGAAGATCGCTGATGGGAGCACCGTAGAAACTCAAGTGGAGTTGAGGTCAAGGGTGATGCCGATGATGCTGTCTGACTCGGCTTCGGCCATGCCCTGGCACGGCGGTGCTCGCTGTCAGGACGAGGTGAAGGCCAGGGCGGTGTTCTGGCCGCCAAAGCCACTGGAGTTGGTGAGCGCGAGGCGGATGCGCTGACTTCTCGGGGTGCCGGTGACGAAATCGAGGTCGAAGTCGGGGCGGTCAAGGTTGGCCGTCGGAGGGACTTGTTGCTCGGCGACGGCTCGTACGGTGAGAGCCGCCTCAATGGCGCCGGCAGCTCCAAGGGTGTGCCCGAGCGTGCCCTTCGGCGCGGTGACAGTGGCGTGACGTCCGAAGAGACGCTCCAGCAGGGCTGCCTCGATGGCGTCGCCTTTGAGGGTGCCAGTGGCGTGGGCGTTGACATGGTCGACGTCGAGTGGTGAGGCTCCGGCTTGGCGCAGAGCGATGGCGATGGCCTGGCTCAGTCCGGCGCCGTCGGGGTGAGGGTCGGTGATGTGATGGCTGTCGGCGGTGGCCCCGAATCCAGCCAGGCGTGCAAGAACCGTGGCTTTGCGGGCTGCGGCGTGGACGGAGTGTTCGAGGACGAGTACCGCTGCCCCCTCGCCCAGGACGAATCCGTCGCGGTCGGCGTCGAACGGGCGTGACGCTGCGCCGGGGTCGGCCCGGGGTGCGGCCAAGGCGTTCATACGTGTGAACGCGGCGGTCACGACAGGAGCGATGGGTGCCTCACTGCCTCCGGCGAGGGCGATGTCGCAGGTGCCGGCATCGATCATCTGAGCAGCGATGCCTATGGCGGTTGCTCCTGACGCGCAGGCGGTGGCGACCGCGAGGTTCGGTCCTGTGGCGTTGAGGCGCAGGGCGAGTTGTCCAGGGAGCATGTTGGGGGCGAACATCGGGATCGTCAGAGGGGAGACTTTGCGGCCTCGTATCTGGTGCGTGATCTGGGACTGCAGGGTGGCCACACCTGCGAGCGCGGTTCCCATGACGACGGCGACGCGCGTGGGTTCCCAGCAGCCGGGGTCGAGCCGGGCTGCGGCGAGGGCTTCGTCGGCGGCGGTGAAGGCCAGCTGACTGTAGCGGTCGGTGCGCCGGGCCCAGGCGCCGGAGACGCGGCGGGCGCTGTCGTGGTCGGGGACTCGGCAGGTGGGCAGGGGCGTCTGCTCGGCTGTGAGGGGCATGGCGCGGGCGGTGGGCCGGCCTGCCAGAAGCGACTGCCACGTCGCGTCGGTTCCTGTCCCCCCAGAGCTGACGATTCCCAGGCCGGTGACAACGGTTTGAGGTGTCGGCGGCATGTCCGTGGTCACCGGGGGGAGCGGAGCGCGGTGACCGCGTGAAGCAGTGTCATGTGCGGCTGCAGGGTGTCGTCAGCCAGGTCACGCCCCAGGTCGGTCGCGAGCCGGTCGGTCAGCTCCACCACGGCGAGTGAGTCCAGGCCGAGGTCTTCCAGGGTTGCTTCGTCGGTCAGTGCGTCGGGGAGGACTTCGAAGTCGGTCAGGGCGCGTTCAAGTGCGATGCGCAAGGGATCACTCGTGGTCATGCGGACCTCCGTGGGGATGCTGGTGACCTGGGCGGGGGCAGGACTTTGCTGTTGATGAGGTGGGTGAAGACTCGTGAGAAGTAGGAGTGGTCTGTGGCCGGGGAACGAATGCCCAGGCGGGAGGTCAGTGCGGTGGTTGCGCCGACGCGGAAGTCGGGTGGCTGGGTATCCGTTCGCAGTCCGAGCAGGTAGCGGGAGATGGGCAGGGCGCGCATGGCAAGGGCCGCGCGGTTCGAGCCGAGCGATCTGAGGCGGTCGTTCCACTCTGCGGAGGTCGTGGGGGTGACGCTGTACCCGAATGCTCTTGCCTGGCGGGCGAATTCGATGACGGGCAGGGGTGTCGGACGGGTGACGGGATATGAATCCGGTCCGGCACCGGCCAGGGACAAGGCTGCGATGCTTTGTGCCGCGTGGTCCGCGGTGATGACCGGGAGGTGGCTGTCGGTGTGGGGGAAGGCTCCTGTGGCCACCACGGCAGCTAGCAGGCAGGCAGTGAAGTCGTCGTGCGGACAGGCTCCGTCGCGTGAGTCTGCGAGTACCAGCGAGGGGCGGTAGATGCGAGCGTGCAATCCGGTGGAGGCGGACGCGGCCCGGACCAGTTGCTCGGCCTCGTACTTCGAACGTGGGTATCCGATCTCGCTGCATGTACCGGATGAAGGCGGCGTGCTTTCGCTCACCACGGTCAGTCCCACGGCCCGGGAGGAGAGGAATACTCCCAGTGATGAGACGAAGTGCAGCGCGTCGGCTCCTGCCGCGCGGCAGAACTTGAGGATCTCCCGTGTACCGGCGACGTTGGCGGGGGCGAGATCCTGATAGGCGGCCGCCATGTTCACCGAAGCGCCGCAGTGGTAGACCACTCGGGTCCGATGAGCAAGGGACTGGTAGGACGGGACGTCCAGGGCCAGGTACGGCTGGGAGAAATCGCCTGCTACCACGTGGAGGCGTCCGGAGTCCGCGATGTCCTGGTCCTGGCGGCGCAGTCGCTCACGGAGCCGGATATCTGCGGGACCAGCGGATTCCGCGCGTACCAGACAGGTGATGTCCTCGTCTGTGCGGCGCAGCAGTTCCGCGCACAGACGCGATCCCAGGAATCCGGTGGCGCCGGTCAGTAACAGCACACAGCCTCCCTTGAGAAGAGAAACAGGGCAGCACGTCGGCGTTTAGGCGCGCTTTGGTGTCTTCTGTCCAGATAAGGGGCCGCAGTGCCCGAAGGCCCGTTCGGCGTCAAGAGCAGGCCCCGTCTTGCGAATATCGGATGGACAGGGATCAAGGTGGCCGCTGTGGAACTGCTTCGGCTGTACAGATGCCGACGGTGCAGACATGCGGACGCGGGCAGGCAAAAGATCAGTGTACGTACCAAGTGCATCACATCACGGGAGGCACGGGCAGGGCGTGCGGTAGCAGAACGTCTTTCAAGTTGTGCGCCCGGTTAAAGAACGAAATATCGCCCTGCTCTTCGCAGGCGGTCCTGGGTGCGCCAGCCGACCGCAGCCCGGACACCTGCGCTGTCGCGCCCCGCTGGTTCACCCCTTCCGGGGGTACCGCGCGGATGGCCGCAGGTCTTGGGGGAGAACTGTCTTGGGGAGGGCTGCTGCGGTGCTTGCCCACCGTAGCGAGGGGCCACGCAGGTGGTGGCGCCGGACGCCGCGCCCGACGACTTCTCCCGTCCGCTGCAGCTCCTGGCCCGGGTGCTGGAGTTCACCGATCCGGTCACGGGAGAGCCGCACCGCTTCGAGAGCGGGCTGCGGCTCTCCGCGTGGCCGCGGGGGTGAGCACGGCCGTCAGTGGCCGCGGCTGATCCACTCGTCCAGGTGCGGGGCCTCCGCGCCGATGGTCGTCGAGTCGCCGTGACCGGTGCGGACGGTGGTGGCGGGGTCCAGGGTGAGCAGCCGGTCCCTGATCGAGCCGACGATCGTCGGGAAGTGCGAGAAGGAACGTCCGGTGGCGCCGGGGCCGCCCTGGAAGAGCGTGTCACCGGTGAAGACGGTCGACAGCTCGGGGGCGTACAGGCAGACGGCTCCCGGGGCGTGGCCTGGGGTGTGCAGGACGGTGAGCGTCACGCCCGCGACCTGGATCTCCTGGCCGTCGGCCAGTTCGCCGTCGGGGGCGCGGTCGGGGTGGGTCTGCTTCCACAGCGGCAGGTCGTCGGGGTGGAGCAGGACCGGTGCGCCGGTCGCGGCGGCGAGCGCCGGAGCGGCGTCGATGTGGTCGTTGTGGGCGTGGGTGCAGATGATGGCGCGGAGCGTGCGGCCGCCGAGCGCGGTCTCGATGGCGGCGGCGTCGTGGGCGGCGTCGATGACGACCGCCTCGGTGTCGTCGCCGACGATCCAGACGTTGTTGTCGACGTCCCACTCGCCGCCGTCGAGGGCGAAGGTGCCGGAGGTGACGAGGTGGTCGATGCGGGCGGCCATCACAGGACCACCACCGAGCGCAGGACGTCGCCGTCGTGCATCCGGGCGAAGGCCTGCTCGACGTCGCCGAGTCCGATGGTCTCGGTGACGAAAGCGCCGAGGTCGATGCGGCCCTGCTGGTGCAGGTCGATCAGCATCGGGAAGTCGCGCGAGGGCAGACAGTCGCCGTACCAGGACGACTTGAGCGAGCCGCCGCGGCCGAAGACGTCCAGCAGCGGGAGTTCGAGCTGCATCTCGGGGGTGGGGACGCCGACGAGGACGACGGTGCCGGCGAGGTCGCGGGCGTAGAAGGCCTGCTTGTACGTCTCCGGGTGGCCGACCGCCTCGATGACGACGTCGGCGCCGTTGCCGCCGGTGAGCGAGCGGATGGCCTCGACGGGGTCGGTGGAGCGGGAGTTGACGGTGTGGGTGGCGCCCATCGTCTTCGCCGTCTGAAGCTTTCGGTCGTCGATGTCGACGGCGATGATCTTCGCCGCGCCGGCCAGCCGGGCGCCGGCGATCGCGGCGTCGCCGACGCCGCCGCAGCCGATGACCGCGACACAGTCACCGCGGCCGACCTGGCCGGTGTTGATGGCGGCGCCGATGCCCGCCATGACGCCGCAGCCGAGGAGTCCGGCGACGGCCGGGGAGACCTCGGGGTCGACCTTGGTGCACTGTCCGGCGGCGACGAGGGTCTTCTCGGCGAAGGCGCCGATGCCGAGGGCCGGGGAGAGCTCGGTGCCGTCCAGCAGGGTCATCTTCTGCTTCGCGTTGTGGGTGTCGAAGCAGTACCAGGGGCGGCCGCGCAGACAGGCGCGGCACTGGCCGCACACCGCACGCCAGTTGAGGACGACGAAGTCGCCCGGCGCCACGTCGGTGACGCCGTCGCCGACGGACTCCACGACGCCCGCGGCCTCGTGGCCGAGGAGGAAGGGGAAGTCGTCGTTGATTCCGCCCTGCTTGTAGTGCAGGTCGGTGTGGCAGACGCCGCAGGCCTGGATCCTGACCACGGCCTCACCGGGGCCGGGGTCCGGAATCACGATGGTCTCGACGCGTACCGGCTCGTTCTTGCCCGGTGCGATGACCCCTTGCACGTGCTGCGCCATTCCGCATTCTCGCTCTCGATGGTGGGTAGCTGCCGGCGTCGGTGAAGTGGCCGGCGACGCTTTCGCCTCCACCTTGCCCACCGGATTGATGACCCGCAGCCAACCAATGTGGCATTTTGCCTACCCGTTCAGGCAGGCACATGGGTGTCTCGGAGGGCTAATGTCGAGTTATGCCCAAATCGCTTTCTCCTCTCTCCAGCGCCAGTCTGGCCTCCTGTATGACCTCCGTGGCGACAGCGGGGCTCCGGGACGTGGCCGATCGCCTGCACATGGCGTTGCTGCCCATATGGCCGCACGACGCATTGGTGATCTTCACGGATGAATGCACTGGCAGACCTCGCAAGAAGGCGGGCAACCTGGCGATCATCGAAGGCGTGACGATCTCGGAACTGGACGCACTGCGCGAGAGGGCGTCTCACGGCTTGTGGACGGGGCGTGCGGAGATCGGCGGCCGGACACAGCCGATTGCCGTGCTCGGAGCCGACACCGGAGCGATCCTCGTCCTCTGCGCACCCGGGTCCCCGACAGTCGTCGACAGCCTGACACACTCACGAGCCCTGTGGAATGTGGCGGCCGGCTGCATCGCCCACCTCGTAGCCGAGGCGAGCCCGGACTACCTGCGCGAGTCCCGAGCCGTGACCAATGAGCGGTTGGAGGTCACCGCGGAACTGACTGACCAACACAGTACCGACCTCGAATCACTGCTCGCCACGCTGCGCAGCAGGAACCTCGACGACAGGACCGCGCGGGCGAGGGCCACTGAACTTGCCGCAGAAGCGCTCATCCGTGCGCGTACCGGTGGTGATCTCGTGCTCTCCATTGCCGAGGAGCCGGTCGTCACCGCCTTTGAGAGACTCAAGAGTGATCTGCTTCCGCTGAGCCGCTACCAGGAACTGCAGATCCAGTTCGTTGAACCCCCTTCCGACGGCCGTGCACTTCCCGGAGAAGTGGCGCATGCGGCGCGAGCCATCGTGCGTAGTGCCGTCCTGCTCATGAAGGAGCAGAAGGAGGTGACGAAGGTAAGGGTCCACTGGAACTGCGACGGAACGAATCTCCTCGTGTCTGTGCGCGACGACGGCCCTGGCCGCCTGAACCGCGAGCTTCCAGCCGTGCGACAGCTCACCGCCCGTGCCGCCTCGCTCGGCGGCCTGCTCGACCTGGAAGCAATCGACAACTGGGGGTCCCGGATAGAGGTGCGACTTCCGCTCGATGCCGCGCGGTCACTTGAACAATTGCCAAGTTCCTGGGGTCTGGGGCCCAGGGAGGCGGAGGTGCTGCGGCTGCTCGCGACCGGTCGCCGCAACCGCCAGATCGCGGCACAGCTGAGCATCAGTGAGAACACTGTCAAGTTCCACACCAGCAGGATCTATCGCAAGCTCGGCGTCACTTCCCGGGCCGCCGCGGCAACTGTGGCCACCGAAGCCGGCCTGCGGTAGCGCTCGGCGCGACCACCGGCTGGAAGCGCATTCGCCGCCGGCCCAGGGGGAAGTGGCAGAGGAATGAAGAGAGCGATGGGATGGGCGCCACGCTGATCGACTGAGCTGTTCGGCTATTGCCGGGACCCGGTCCGAAAGAATCCCGACTTGATGTGCGATCAAGGCCATGGATGGGTGCATGGGTGTCGCTATGGGGATTGTGCGGCGGAGGGAAATCAGGGCAGGGCGTCAGGATTCTTCCAGGTAGTTTCTTCCTTGATTCTCTCGCTTTAAAGGCCGTATCTATTTCTCTCGTGAGAGCTGCGACGGATGCTCCAGAGCGCGGCGAGCGCAACTGATGCCATGACGACCAGAGGAACCGTGGCGGTCTGAATCGTGGAGGTGGCCGACATGTCTCCGGAACCGCTGTCCAGCAGGTTGGGAAGCCGGCCAGTTCGAGATGGTGTGAAACGCGCAGGTCCGCGACAGGGTCGCGTCTGCCGTCGCCCACAACGAAAGTGCAAGGCCGAGCAGGAAGGCCATCGCCGTGTACGCCATCGGGGCACTGGAATTGATCATGTGCGCGCAGGCGAATGCTGCGGAACTTACGGTATCCCCGACGGCCATACCCAGCGTGCTGTGAATCTGGGCAGCAGATACCCGCGACAGACGATCTCCTCGGTGGATGCCTGCACCAGGTAGGCGGTCGGGAGTAGGAACCCGCTGCCCAGCGTGGCCGGTCCACTGCTGTCGCCACTGGCATCGGTACCCGCCTGTACAGCGCTGCCGGCAGCCGAGAGCAGCATATGACGTTTATGGTGTTTGTGTGAGTAAGAATGAAAGTGATGGGTTCCTGAGTGGTTATGTTTGAACGGAGATGATGATGCGTGGCGTTGTGATGGGCGTGATGGCTGCCGTAGTGGTGTTCGGGGTTGCGGGGGCGGTCGCCGTGCCCGAGGCCCGGCAGTGGTACGAGGGGCGCCACGAGGAGATGTCGTCCTATGCCACCGGCGCGGAGGCGAAGGCCGCACGAGATTCCGTGCCACGCTGGCTTCCGGATGACGCCTCTTCGGTCGAGTACGCCATGCGCACCACCGGTGGCCAGCGCATTCTTAAAGCAAGTCTCGCTGAAAGCCGATTGCCGACATCGTGCAAGCCTCTCGGCGGGAGGGACGCGCCGGCCCCGGAGATCAATGCCTCCTGGTTTCCTTCGGACTTGGCCACCCGTGCCCAGGTGCGTTGTGGTTCGTATTACGCGGTACTGGACCATCGCACCCTGTATGCCTGGCAGACGAACGCTGACTGGGTCGAGGGTAACCGTAGCTCCTAGTCGTGACGCGTCAACTGCAGTTTGTGCGGTATCCAATTCCTTTCGTGCCGTGTGCTCCGCGGGCGACTCGTGACCAGAGGATCTCCATGCTCGCATTCATGCCGTCAGCAGGCTTTCTTCTTTGGTTCTGCTGGGGTGTGCGGCAGGACCGGAGACAGTTCCGCAACGCGGTCCTGCTCGGCCTGACGCTGCTGAGTCTTTCGTTCGCCTTGCTGACCCAGGTTGACCGGCTGCCGAGCAGTCAGGCGGTCCTGGTGTACTCCCTGGTCTTCTTTGTTCCGGCGCTGGCGATCGTGGTGCTCGGGGGCTTTCTTGTTGTCAACGGACTCACCATGATCCGCAAAGAAGGGCGCAGGCCGGCGAATCTGCTCTCGGGTCTCGCCGGAGTCGGGATCCTGGCCGTCCTCGTACTGGTGACCACCGCCGACTACGTCTCCGGATCAGATGCCTACCAGTCCTTCATTCTGGCCGTCGTCCTGATCACCGGCTACGTTGCCTTTCTCTTCCTGTGCTTTCTCGGCTATGCCTTTCTTTACGGGCGGATCAAGGTCCATGGCGACGTGGACTTCGTGGTCGTGCTGGGGTCGGGGCTGGTTGGCGGCAACCGTGTCCCTCCGCTGCTCGCTTCGCGCCTGCGAGCCGGTATGCGGGTGCGGCGGGAGCAGGTGTCACGTGGCGCCAGGTCTCCTGTACTCCTGGTTTCCGGGGGGCAGGGCCCGGACGAGGATCTTCCGGAGGCCGAGGCGATGGGTCAGTGGCTGGTGGATGAGGGAGTCGATCCGGACCTCATCCTCCGAGAGGCCGATTCGCGTACGACATCCGAGAACCTGCGGTTCAGCCGTCGTCTGATGCGGGCGGCGGATGAAGACTATGTATGTGTCCTGGTCACCAACAACTTTCACGCGTTCCGCGCGGCCATGACGGCCAGGCATGAACAGGTGCGCGGCCAGGTCATCGGCTCGCCGACCGCCGCGTACTTCTGGCCGAGCGCGACACTGAGAGAGTTCGTCGCGGTCTTCTGGGAGCACCGGATCGTCAACGCTGTGATGTGCGTACTGCTTGTCGCGTTCGCAGTCCTGGTGGGGGTAGGACACTAGTAGAGCTCGGCCATGTGCGCTCTGTGATGGTGTGTCTTCTTGATCGGTCGTGTCGTTGGCTGAGTGTGCTGAGTGAGGAGTCGGCTGCGGCCCGGTGTGATCTGGAGGACTTCGCGGCGGAGATGTTCGAGCCGTTCGCGCGGGTGGATCAGCGCCGGTGGGGCGGGGACTGCTGCTGGATGGCGGGCGGAAGTCGGTGGAGCCGGTGGCTGCCCGCCTTGGCGAGGACGGGAACCGGCAGGCGCCGGCACACTTCGTCACCTCCAGCCCGTGGGATGCGGCGCATGCGCGGGCCCGGCTGGCCTGGCATATATGCAGCCGTCACCGACGGCGGCTACGGGGATACCGTCGCCTTCCGGCTCGGCCTGGAGGAACGCGGACTCGACTGCGCGGTGGGCATCTCGACCACAGCCACCGCGCAGCCCGAGGGCGCACAGCCTTGCACCCCGGCCTGCTCCGGCAGGGGCCGGCGGCCGGTTCCAACGGCGTGGGCAGCTCGGTGGACACCTCTGCCCGGCGGCCCCGCGGCCGGCTCGCACCAGCCGCCCTGACCCAGTTCCGCAAGGTCTCGGGGTCGATCCCCAAATCGGCAGCGATCCGCCGGATCGTCGTCTCGGGCCGCGACTGGTACAGCGCGACCGCGTCCGCCTCGAACCGCGGCGGATAGTTCTTCATGACCACGAAATGCCCGTCCTCAGATTCTCAGGATGCAGTGTCTCGTGTGTCCAAGATCCAGGGTCAAGGCCCTTGGTCTCGGCGCCGGCAGACAGAGGCTTTGGCCTCCCCGTATCGGCCGCACCACCCCGGCGAGCCTCGGCGAGTCCGGGACTGCCTTCCGCGAAATCGCCGCAGTCACCCGAAGAGGTGCTCCGTGCTGTGCTGGTAGGGATCGGAGCGGGAGGGAAACGGGACCGGGGAGGCCGACTCTGCGGGAGTAGTTCTCTGCAAGAGGAGTCTTTCAATGAGGGAACCCCCGGACCGCCTCGATGTGGCTGAGGGGCTGCGCCACATCCTTCAGGAGCTGTCCGCCATCGAACGGTCGGTCGAGCATGACCCGCCGGTGCGGCCCGCGCCTTGCATGGACGTGGACGAGCCCTGGGACGGGCCTGAGTACCGTGTCGATACCGTGAGTGACAACAGCATGCACACAGTGGTGGGCATCAGCGTTCGGAGAGACATCGGCGCGGTCCCATCCGGTTCCGGTGCGCCCGACGAGGATGAGGTCGCAACCTTGCGCGCCACAGTCCGCGCCTTCCTGGACCTCGCGGACGTCGGGTCCGGGCGTGTCAGCACCACCGTGGTCCTCACCGAGCGGGGTCCGCGCGTGGTCAGCTGCTGTCTCGACGGCGGCGCGACAGTGTTCGCCCGTGAGAGGAGGCCCGCATCGGGCTGACAGCGGTTATGGAGAGGTGCCTTCACCCAGACTGAGCAGGCATTTCCTGGAGCGTTCCGGTGCCGTCCCGAAGGGCGGTATCGCGTCGGGAACGGTCCGGGAACGGGTCCCCGGAAAGTACGTGGTGTCGGGAAACAGAAACTGCGGAAACCGTGCAAAGGGGACAGGTTATGGGAAGCAAGTCGGCCGGACTCGTCGGGATCGTCGCCGCCCTCGCTTTCGGCCTGGGAGCCGCTGCTGAGGTGGGCCACGCGCAGACCCAGCCGGCCGGCGTCCACGTGGTCGCTGACGACCAGGGCCCGACGGTTATCGGCAAGGACAGTGCTGTGCAGGCAGGCGCGACCGACGACCAGGGCCCGACCGTCATCGGCAAGAGCGGCGTTACCGCCCTCGCCGTCTGAGTGCCTTCTCCTGTGCGTGTGGGTGCCCGCCCCAACCCTCATCAGGGATGGGGGCGGGGCACTCACATCTTCGGGGCTGCGGTCAGCTGCGTCGCCGGTCGGCGGGGACGTCCATCTGGTCGAAGAGTTCCTCAGCAGAGCGTTCGTTGCGGGCCGCGTCCTCGGTGAGACCGAGGGCGGCCTGGGACCGGGCCATGCCGGAGAAGGCATAGGCGACCTCGATACGGAAGTCCAGGGAATGCGCCGCCTTGTGGGCCCGCTCGTGAAGGCTGAGGGCGGCCGCGTACTCCTTGCGTTTGAACAAGTAGCGGCCGACCGTGTTCTCGACCTTCGCTCTGCGGAGCAGAGAAACGTTTGGTCCTATGGTTTCAATGGCGAGGTCTGCGTATTGCATGGCCTGCTCGGGCCGATTCAGCCGGTGGGTCACCTCCGCCAAGAGAGCGAACGTGAGCGCCACCTGGCCCGGGTCACTGTCTTCGGCGCACAGTTCGCGCGCCTGGTTGAGGCAGATGTTCGCAGCCTCGTCGTCACCGAGGCACGCATGAGCGAAAGCCAGGTCGGTGAGGGCTACCAACTTGTTTTTATGCCGACCGAGTTCGTCGCAGAGACTGATCGCGCGACGGGCCGCCGACGCAGCCTCCTCATGCCGACCCCACTGTTCGTAGAGCGTGCTGAGGAGAGTCAGGCTCTCGGCCTCAGCCCGGCTGGCGCCCAGCTCGCGCTGGAGCCCGATCGCCTTTTCCAGATGGGCCAGTGCCTGCGGAAACCGGCCGAGCAGACTGTTGAGCTGGCCAAGGGTGCTTTCGCTGTGGGCCAGCGTCTGCACGTCTCCGAGGCGTTCGGCGACATCCCGGCCCTCCGTGGCGACCTCAATGCCCTCGGCGAAGCGGCCCAGTTTCCAACAGGCGACACCCAGGTTCGACAGGCTGACGCCGACCAGGGGAAGTTCGCCGAGACGGCGCGCGGCGGCCACCGCCACAAGGCCCATCGAGCGGAACTCCTCCAGCTGGCCACGCGCACTGAGCTGGAAGGCGAGGTTGCGGACGAGGAACACCGTGTGGCGGTCGTGTCCGGCGCGGTCCGCCAGGCCGACCGCGCCGAGCAGTGCTCCCTGCTCCCGCGCGAACCACTGCCCGGCCTGCCCGCTGTCCGCGAACCATGGCAGGCGGGACGCCCATGCCTCGGTGTCCTCCACCTCCGCCACCCCGGTGGGGAGGTGGCGTCGGCCCGGGAACATTACCTGGCAGGCCGACTCCGTCACCGCCAGGTAGTAGTCGAGCAGCCTGCGGGTCGCGTCTTCGTCGGCGGAGTCCGTCGCCGGAGTCCGCAGGCTCTGCGCGAAGCTGCGGACCAGGTCGTGAAGGGTGTAGAGACCGATCTCCGGCTGCTGGAGCAGATGCACGTCCAGGAGAAGTTCGAGGATGCCTTCGGCGTCCATCGGGTCCGTGTCGAGGAGAGCGGCGGCCGCATGCACGTCAAGGTCACCGCCGGGATGCAGGGCCACACTGCGAAACGCCGTACGGCAGTCCTGCGGTAGGGCTTGGTACGACAGCCGCAGGGTGGCCGCGACGCTGCGCTGGCCTGAACTCAGCTCGTCCAGTCTGCGTGTCTCGTCGCGCAGCCGGTCTGCCAGGTACCGCAGTGTCCAGCGGGGCCGGTTGCGCAGCCGGGCGGTGGCGATACGCAGGGCCAGTGGCAGGTGCCCGCAGAGCCTGGCCAGCTCGGCTGCCGACTCGGGCTCCGCCGCATACCGGTGTTCGCCCAGAGTCTCGGCGATCAGCGCCGCACATTCCGCCGGCGACATCACATCGATCGAAATCCACTGTGCCGAGTCGAGGTCCATCAGCCGCGCACGGCTGGTGACCAGCACCAGGCAGCCGGGCGATGTCGGCAGCAACGGCCGGACACTGTCCGCGTCCGCCGCGTTGTCGAGGAGCAGCAGCAGCCTCTTCCCCGCGACGGCCGACCGCCACAGGGCTGTGCGCCCTGCGGCGTCCTCGGGGATGCGGGCGCCCGGCACGCCCAGCGCGCGCAGCAGGCTGTCGAGCGCGCCGCTCGCGGTCACCGGTTGCTCCCCCGGGGTGTATCCGCGCAGGTCGATGTAGAGCTGGCCGTCGGGGAAGTCGCCCGCCAGAGTGTGCGCCGCGTGCACTGCCAGGGAAGTCTTCCCGCTTCCGCCCATGCCGTCCAGGGCCACAATGCGCGAATGACGCGCGTAGTCCAGGCTCGCGGAGTCCAGTAGTTCCTGCAGTTCGGCGACACGTCCGGTGAAGTCCGCCAGGTCGTAGGGCAGGGTGCACGGAGCCTCCGGCGAGGCCCGGTCCGGGCGGGGGAACGGGGCCGGGCCGGTGGCGGGAGCGGGTACGGCCAGCTCCGGACTGTCGCGCAGGATCCCCTCGTACACCTTGGCCAGGCGCGGCCCCGGGTCGACTCCCAGCTCCTCTACCAGGAGTTCGCGAACCCGGCTGTATTCCTCCAGCGCCTCGGCCTGGCGTCCGGAGCGGTAGAGGGCCAGCATCAGCTGAGCGCGAAGCGACTCGTGCAGTGGATGGGCCTGTACCAGGTCTCGCAGATCAACGACGAGCTCGGTGGACTCGCCCAGGCCAAGACGCAGTTCGAAGAACTGTTCAGCCGCAGTGAGCCGACGTTCCTCGAAAACAGTGGCTGCCGCCTCGATCACGGAGCCTCCGGCACCCGCGAGGATCGGTCCACGCCACAGTCCGAGCGCCCGGCGCAGCGCCTCGACCGCGTCGATCGCGCGGCCCTCGGCCGGTGCGTCGCGGGCGGCCAGCACCAGGGCGCTGAACTCCGTCAAGTCGAGCTGCTCGGATCCCAGCACCACCCGATAGCCAGGGCCGTCCGTAACGATGACGTCGCTGCCTGCGGGGATGCGCCGTCGAAGATCGGCGACCGCCTTGCGTACCTGGTGGGAAGCGGTCGCCGGCGGGTCCTCTGTCCAAGCCGACTCCACGAGACGGCCGATCGGCAGCACTCGTCCGGGCTCCAGAAGCAGAGTGCCGAGCACCCGTTCCTGGATCAGTCCCCCCAGCCGCAGCCGTGAACCGCCCGACCATCCCTCCAAGGGACCCAGCACGTTGAAACGCAGCGATCCGATCTCGGCAGCGGTCATCGCCTCCTCCCCCAGGCCACTCGTCCACCCTGACGGCGACGGTGATTTTGGATCTTAGCTCGTCCCGTGGCGCTCGGGAACGAGCCGGTAGGGGAACGGTATGCGCCACGGCCACTGTGTGCACCACGAGGCCGACTCCTTCGCGGCCCTCGCACCGAGGCCACCACGCATCCAAGGAGATTGGTCATGACCGAGCAGGCGTCGCCGGACGGACTCGCCGAACAGCTGCGCGCCGCACGGCAGTGGTCCGGGCTCACCCAGGAGCAGCTGGCTGGTCTGTCCACCGTCAGTGTGCGTGCCATCAGAGACCTGGAACAGGGGCGGGTGCTGCACCCGCGACGCGCGACGCTCCGGCTGCTCGCCGGTGCCATGCACTTGAGCGACGCCCGCCGCGCCGCTCTGGAGCTCGCGGTGGAAGGCGCCGAGGCCGGCACAGTCATGCGCGAGACGTACGGAGCCGAACTCGCCCCGCCGCCCAGGCCGCTGCGCCGACTGATAGGACGCGCCGAGGAGCTGCGGGCGCTGACTGCCCTGCTGGCCACGGAGCACGAGCGGCTGTTCAGTGTGGTGGGTCTGGCCGGGGTCGGCAAGACCAGGTTGGCCCAGGAGGCGGCTCTGGCACTGCACAGCCGCGACCGGACGCCGGTTGTCTGGGTGGACATGAACGAGGACGCGCCTCCAGCGGCGCTCCGCAGCCCGAGGTCCACGCTGGGGGGCTGGGCGCGTTCGGTCGCCCGAGGCGGCCCCGGTCTGGAAGAGCTCTCCTCCGTAATAGGCGGCCGGGTAACCCTTCTGGTGCTCGACGGCCACGACGGCGCGTCCCGACTCGCGGCCCCGCTCCTTGAACTGCTCCACGCCTGCGACCGCCTCAAGGTGCTGATCACGACGCGGGAACCACACCGCACCCCGGGCAGCAGGCTGTTGCCGCTCGGCCCACTCCCCGTGCCCGCCCCAGCAGGGGCCGAAGCCGCCGGCGGTTCTCTGCCGGGCGACTCCCTGACCGCTGGGCAGCCGGCCGTCGAGCTGATGCTGTCGCACGTCAGTCATATGCGTCCCGACCTGCTGCCGAGCGACTCCCTGGTGCGGACGGCAGCCGAAATCAGCCGCGCCCTTGACGGGGTCCCCAGAGCCATGGAGGCTGCGGCCTCCTGGCTCCTGCTGCGCTCACCCGCAGAGCTGCTGAAGACAGCCCGGACCGTGCCGCTGGACGTCGTGGACGATGTGACCGCTTCAGGCACCGAGGCGGGTGACGGATTCGCCGCGCAGCTCAGTGCGGCCGTCGCCGCCTTGGACGACGGCCCGGCCGCCCTTCTGACCGGCTTGAGTGTGCTGGCCGACGGGTGGAGCGCAGATGAGGCGGCCGCCGAACTCTCTGCCTCTCCGGCAGCCGTCGTACGAGACGTGCACGCTCTGATGCTGCGTGGGCTGGTGCGGCGGTTGCCCGGTGGTGAGGACGGAACTCCGCGGTTCGGTGTGCTCCACCTCGTGCGGCGGCCCGCCGCCGAGCGCACGGCCCTCCTCGTACGGTCCCCGACGCTGGTCTCCTGAAAGCTCCCGCCCTCGTGCCCCCGCGCGCCTCCTCCTCTGCTCTTTTGCTCTTTGCTCTCCTCCCGCTCATTCCCGCTCTTCGCAGAAAGGCATTCTCGCCATGCGCAACCTGATCTCGCTCGCCGACCTCACGCCTGAGCAGCTCGCCCGCATCGTCGCCCGCGCCGTCGAGTTCGGCACCGGTGAGGTTGCCGACCGGCCACTGACGGGACGCCAGGTCGGCATCTACTTCCGCAAGTCCTCCACTCGGACCCGCACATCGTTCTGGAGTGGCGCCACCCGGCTCGGTGCCGATGTCATCACCTTCGGTCCCGACGAGCTCCAGCTGACGACGGGGGAGACCGTGGAGGACACCAGCCGCGTCCTCGGGCAGTACCTCGACGCTCTCGTCGTCCGTACCAACGGCGATGTGGCGGAGATGCGCCGCCTCGGCAGCAGCCGGGACCTCGCGGTCGTCAACGCTCTCAGCCTCGACGAGCACCCCACCCAGGCCATCGCGGACCTGGCCACGCTCGCCGAGCGGTTCGGCGAGCTCGCCGGGCGCCACATCCTCGTTGTCGGCGAGGGCAACAGCTCCGGGGCCGCCCTCGCGCTGGCAGGTGCGCTCACCCCCGGACTGCGGGTGACGCTGCTGTCGCCCGAGGGGTACGAGGTGCCCCAGGACTCCATGGATCTGGTCGACAAGCTGAGTGGTGGACAGCACCTGGTGACCCGGGTGACCGACCCGGCCTCGGTCGAGGGCCCTGTCGACGCGGTCTACACGAGCCGCTGGCAGACCATGGGCGTGCCGAAGGCCGACCCGAACTGGCTTTCGTCCTTTGAGGGGTTCGGTATCGACCGGGAGTTCTTCGAGCGCTACAGCGGCCCGGACACGGTCTTCCTGCACGATCTGCCGGCCGTCCGTGGCCAGGAGGTCTCCGACGAGGTGCTTGACGGCGAACACAGCCTCGCCTGGCGTCAGGCCTTCCACAAGATGACCGCCGCGATGGCTGTCCTGGAGTGGTGCGTGGTCGGTGAGCACTGACAGCACGCGCCGGGGCGGCGTCGTTGCGGGCTCGTCCGAGCCCGCAACGACGCCGCCCCGGCGCGTGCGCCCTATGGTCAGCCGCCCATCGCAGTGATCACCGAGCGGGGGCGCAGGTCTGTCCAGTTGGCCTCCACATAGTCGGAGCACTCCTGCTTGCTGCCCTCTTCGCGGACCAGGTGCCAGCCCTCAGGGCGGCGGATCTGGGCGGGCCAGAGCGAGTGCTGGCCCTCGTCGTTGGCCAGGACGACAAAACGACCGTCGGCGTCGTCGAACGGATTGGTAGCCATGGCTTCACCTCTGCTGAGTCCGAGGAACGGGGATCCGGTGCCGCACCGGTGTCTCGACGTTACGAGACGGCGCGCGCCGGTTCGGGCAGCCTGTGCGGCAATTGGGCGGCAGCCCGTCGGCCGACGGGCGGGTCACACCAGGACGCGCGACACCTCATGGGCGCGTGTTACGGCGATTCCGGTGGCCACCGCGGCGGCCCGCACCGAGCCGAGTGCCTCGCGCAGCAGCTCCGTGCGCTGGTGCGGCTGGTCGGCCAGTTCCGGGCGGTCGGCGTCGATCAACTGGATCGCCGCTTCGAGGACGGCGAACTTCGCCTCCCCCAAAGGCTCGTGGCGATCGGTCTCGGACATGGCGTCGAGCAGGGCCGCGGCCAGTTTCGCGGTAGGGGCGATCTGGGACATGGGTCCACTCCTCAGGGTGTCTCGGACATGTGCTCCCGGATGCCGCTCCGGCCGGCGTCGCGGCGGTGGAATCCGACTGTAGGGCGGCCCGTGTAAGGCGAGCGGACCGGCGTCGGCAACTGCCGCCCGGCTGCCGCCCCGGGCGCCGGTCAGCTGCTCGCGGCGTTCCTACGATCGATGCAGAAGGGAAGTTCAGAGCGGTCCAGGACCTCCTTCTCCCACTTGGCACCCCACGATGTGGACGAAGTGATGATGCAGCATGCGGAAGTGGCGTCCCGAGATCGATCCGGGCCGCTGGACGTGATGGTCACGGGACTACCGTCCGATGCCCACACCTGGAATCTCGTGTTCATTCAACTGCTGATCGAAGACCTGGGACACCACGTCGTCAATCTGGGCCCGTGCATTCCCCGGGACGAGATCATCGAGTCCTGTGGGAAGTTCCAGCCCGACCTGCTGGTCGTGAGCAGTGTGAACGGCCACGGCTTCCAGGACGCCGAAGATCTGATCCGGACAATCCGCTCGCGCTGGGAACTGACCGGGCTGCCTGCCGTCATCGGAGGCAAGCTGGGCGTCCGCGGTGCTGAAGGCCGGGCCGGAAGCGGCCGCAGGCTCATCGAGGCCGGGTTCAACGCGGTGTTCGAGGAGGACCAGGGCCTCGGCGCCTTCGAGGAGTTCATCGCCGCCCTGGCCGCGAACAGAGGACCGGCCGCTTCGGCCGGCCCACCCGCGCAGGAGGCAGTCGTGCCCCCCTTCGCGCCGGCTGTTCAGTTGGAAGAGGCGGCACGGTGACGTCCTTCGGAAGGTTCGTGGCCGCCGCCCGGGCCCGGGGCGCCCTCGTGGTCCAGCCTCGCATGGGGTTCTCCGAGCCCGCCAGAATGCGAGCCGGGCTGAAGGCCACCAAGGCTGCCACCGATGCGGTCGCGGGTACCCTCACCATCGACAGCTACACCCGGGTCGGTGACGAACCATCCGCGGTCCGCGCCCTGGGCCGGGGGGTCCCGCTCAACGGATACCCCATCACCTCCTACAGCCCCGGCACCTCGCGCTGGGTGCTCGACGGAATCGAGGAGGCACGTTTCCCGGTCCAGGTCCGGCATGGTTCGGCGCGCCCGCAGCGGATCGTCGCCGCGCTCGCCCGGCTCGGCCTCACCGCGACCGAGGGCGGCCCCATCTCATACTGCCTGCCCTACGGCCGTACCCCACTCGTCGACTCCGTCCGCAACTGGCAGGAGACCTGCGAGCAGCTGGCAGCCCTGCGCGCCGAAGGCGCCGAACCGCACCTGGAGAGTTTCGGCGGCTGCATGCTGGGCCAGCTGTGTCCGCCAGGTCTGCTCGTGGCGATCAGTGCCCTGGAGGGTGTGTTCTTCCACCGGGCAGGACTGCGCTCCATATCGCTGAGCTATGCCCAGCAGACCAGTGCCACGCAAGACCAGCAGGCGGTACGCGCACTTCGCCGGCTGGCTGCCGACCTTCTGCCGGAGACCGACTGGCACATCGTGGTGTACACCTACATGGGGGTCTACCCCCGCTCCACCCGCGGCGCCCACACCCTCCTGGAAGACTCCGCGGCGCTGGCGGTCACGGCAGGCGCTCAGCGACTGATTGTCAAGACGGCCGCGGAAGCGCACCGCATCCCCACCGTCGCCGAGAACGTCCGCGCCCTGCGTATCGCGGCCCTCGCGGCGGCCCGCGCCGCTGAGGGGGCCGACGGGGCCGACGACCCGGCGGACAACCCCGTGTACGTGGAGGCCAGGGCCCTCGTGGACGCCGTCCTCGATCTGGACGCCGACCTCGGCACCGCGCTGCTCAAGGCCTTCGAGCGCGGATACCTCGACGTTCCCTTCTGCCTGCACCCCGACAACGCGGGCCGATCTCGCAGTCATATCGATGAAACAGGCAGGCTGACCTGGTCGGACATCGGTGCCATGCCCATCGGGCGGGTCACCGGCCTGCGCGGTGCCCGACTCACCGCGGCCGGACTCCACGACGCGCTGACCTTCGTTCAGCGCCGCTACGACGACCACTCCCACCACGACGACCGCACCCCCGCCGTTCCGCTCCTTCAGGAGGTATGACTGTGACCGTCAACATTGCCGAGGTCGTGGACGAGGCACCGTTGCCCTTCCCTTCCTCTCCCGACGCACACCTCACCGACCCGCTGACCCGGGCCACCCTGCGCGTGCAGAGCCGCATGCTCACCGCTGCCCGGGCATTCCTGACGGCCCACGGCTTCCAGGAACTGCTGCCGCCGATCATCGGCCCGGTCACCGACCCCGGCATCCGTGGGTCGAAGCAAGTGGACGTCGACTTCTACGGCCACAAGTACAAGATGATGACGAGCGCGATTCTGTACAAACAGGCGTCTCTGCTCGCCTTCGACAAGATCTTCTACATCGCGCCGAACGTCCGCCTGGAGCCGCTGGAGACGGCGGTCACCCACCGCCACCTCGCCGAGTTCCATCAGATCGATGTCGAGATCCGCGATGCCCGCCGCGAGGACGCGATGGACCTCGCCGAGCACCTCGTCACCCATGTCGTCGCCGACGTTCTGGCCGGCCTGCCGGGCGACCTCGATCTGCTCGGCCGGGACACAGACGCCCTGAGGACGGCCGTCGCCGCGTCCTTCGGCCGCGTCGGCCACCGGCAGGCCACCACAGAGCTGATCGACCTGGGCCACCCGCAGGACCCGGCCGCCGAGATCGACTGGCAGGGCGAGGAGATCGCTTCTGCCCGTGCCGAAAGTCCCTTCTTCATCACCGACTACCCCAAGGGCTCACGCGGCTTCTACGACAAGGAGGACACCGGACAGCCCGGCATCCTGCGGAATTTCGACCTCATCGCCCCCGAAGGCTACGGTGAGCTGGCCAGCGGCAGCGAGCGCGAGCACGACTACGCCAGCCTCGTCACCCGCATGCGGGAGACCGGCGAGAACCCCGCCAAGTACGGCTGGTACCTGGACCTGGCTCGCCGGGGAATACCCGCGAGTTCCGGCTTCGGCATCGGCCTGGAGCGATTCACCCGCTACGTCACCGGACGACAGGCCGTCTGGCAGGCCAGCGCTTACCCCAAGCTGCCCGGGGTGGTCTCGGCATGACCACCGCACTCGTCGCGGACGGCTTCCCCGAGAAGCAGGTCCGTCTGCGCGCCCGGCAGGGCGCCGGAGCCGTCTTCCCGGCCGAGTCCGGCTACGGCAGCGAACTGCTCGGCTCCGTGCCCGCGCCGTCGGACGGCGGGGCCCCGCATGCCCCGGACGATCTGCTGGAGCGGATGCGGATCGTGCCTCCGGTCTTCATGCCGCAACGGCTGAAGAAGCTCATCGACCTCGCCCGCGAACCGCTGTACACCGACGTCGAACTCGACACCGTCGTCGGTGGGTTCACCAGCCGGCTGCCGCTGTACGTGTCGGCCTTCGGCTCCACCCAGGTCGCCAGCCGCGACCTCGGCGAGGCCGCCGGGCGCCAGGCCGGCATGCTCGGCATACCGCTGGTCATCGGTGAGAACGTCGTCCCTGTCAACGGCTACCGCAGTGCCGGTGAGAACGGCGTCTCGCCGCTTCTCGGCCGGATCGCCGCCTACGCGGAGGCCGTCGACGAGGAGCACGGGGGAGTCGTGGTCCAGCAGTCCACCGAGGACGCCGACGCCGAAGTCTGGAACCTCGTCTACAGCGACCCGGTCAGCGAACCGCTCCTTGCGACCGGTCGCCTTGCCTTCGAACTCAAGGTTGGCCAGGGAGCCAAACCAGGCCTCGGCGGACTCACCCTCCTCAGCCGCGAGAGCGCAGGCCATATCGCCGAGCAGTTCGCCCTCGACGAGGTGTACGGCACCGGCGGCGACCGAGTCCTGAGGGTCGCCAGCCCCGGCACTTTCACCGAGGAGATCCTGCGCCAGCAGATCCGCCTCATGCGCAACAACTTCCCCCGCGCCCGGGTGTGGGTGAAACTGCATCCCGGCCGCGACGTGGCACAGGCCGCAGCCACCGCATGGAAGGCCGGAGCGGACTCCGTCACCGTCGACGGCGCGGAGGGTGGCACTGCCTGGGCGCCGACGGCCTTCCTCAGCGATGTAGGCCTGCCACTCGCCGACTGCCTCCGCCGGGTCGGGCGCACCGATTACTGCCTGCTCGCCAGCGGGCGCATGTGGGAGGGCACCCGGGCGGTCAAGGCCCTCGCCCTCGGAGCCCGCGCCGTCGGCCTCGGCCGCGCCGCCCTGCTCGCGGTCGACGAAGACCGCGAAGCCGGTCTGACCCGTCTCGTCGAGGCCCTCGCCCTCGAACTGCGCATGCTGATCAGCGCGGTCGGCAAGTACCACGTGAACGCCCTGGATCCGGAGGACCTGTTCCTGCCGGAATCCTGAAAGCCGGTGCCCGGCGTCGCCTGGCCCACCTCAGTACCACATACGCGATACCCAGTCGTGGCCGTACGGGATGTCCGGCACGCCGCGAGATACCCGTGCACGCCCGAACCTTCGAGAATGGGTCGAGAAGATGTCTCACCAGCCCACCGTCCAGGCCCCCGTCATCGACATCGACGCGTACAACAGCACCGCTGTGCGACTCCCCGAAGGAGCTCTGCACGAGCTCTTCGCCGCGCAGGCCGCCCGGACTCCGGATGCTGTGGCACTGGTGTGCGGGGAGCGTGAACTCACCTACCGTGCACTGGAGTCGGCCGCCTCGGCGCTGGCTCACATGCTGCGCGACCGGGGCGTTCGGCCCGGCGATGGCGTCGCACTTCTCCAGGACCGCTCCCTCGCCTACGTCGTCGCGATGCTCGCGGTTCTGAAGGCTGGTGGAGCGTATGTTCCGCTCGATCCGCGTCAGCCGGAGGAGCGGCAGGCGTTCATTCTCGCCGACACCGGTGCCGTTCTGCTCGTCACCGACCGCGATGAGCAGGATGTGGCCTTCGCCGGCAGTCTCCCCGTGCTGCGGCTCGCCGAGGACGTGACTCTGCCGAAGCAGGACATGGGTGCTTTCGATGTTGTGGTTCATCCTGATCAGCTTGCGTATGTGATGTATACGTCGGGTTCGAGTGGTGTGCCGAAGGGGGTTGCCAATACGCACCGTAATGTGGTTGAGCTGGCGTTTGATCCTTGGTGGGGTGTGGAGGAGCGGTATCGGCGGGTGCTTGCGTATTCGCCGCTCGCTTTTGATTCTTCGACTTATGAGCTGTGGGTTCCGTTGCTGAGTGGCGGTACTGCTGTCGTTCTTCCGGTTGCCAAGGTCGATGTCGCTGAGCTGGGTGAGGCGCTGGTGCGGCACGAGATCAGTGCGGTGTATTTCACGACGGCGCTTTTCGATGCGATGGCTTCGGAGGCCGTGGAGTCTCTCGTGGGTCTGTCGGAGATCTGGACGGGCGGTGATGTGCTTTCTCCTGTTGCGCTTCAGAGGGTGCTTGATGCGTGCCCGGCGACTTGTGTGGTTCATGCCTATGGTCCGACCGAGTCCACGGTTTTCTGCAGTTACCAGGCATTCGGCCCTGGCGAACGGACGGTCGAGCGCCTGCATCTGGGTGTGCCGATGGCCAATACCCGTATGTATGTTCTTGATGCGGGGCTGCGGCCTGTGGTTCCCGGGGTGGTGGGTGAGCTGTATGTCGGTGGCAGTCATCTGGCCCGTGGGTATGTCGGGCGGGGTGCCTTGTCGGCTGAACGGTTTGTCGCCGACCCGTATGGGCCTGCTGGTGAGCGGATGTACCGTACGGGGGATCTGGCGCGCTGGAACGAGCATGGCGAGATGGTCTTCGAGGGCCGTGCCGATCAGCAGGTCAAGCTCCGCGGGTTTCGTATTGAGCCCGGCGAGGTCGAGGCTGTTCTTCTTGATCACGGCTCTGTGGCCCAGGCCGCGGTGATCGTGCGGGAGGACCGTCCTGGTGACAAGCGTCTTGTCGCCTACACCGTGCCTGCCGCGGGGGCTCGCGTGGACATTGAGATCCTGCGCCGTGACTGCGTGAGCCGGCTCGCCGAGTACATGGTGCCCTCTGCCTTCGTCGAGCTCGACACCTTGCCGCTCACCGCGAACGGCAAACTCGACCGGCGGGCCCTGCCCGCCCCCCACATCAGCGGTGACGCCGACGGACGGACCCCGCGCACTCCGGTCGAGGAGGTGCTGTGCGGACTGTTCGCCGATGCCCTCGGACTGCCGGCCGTCTCCATCGACGACGACTTCTTCCGCCTCGGCGGCCACTCCCTCCTCGCTACCCGTCTCGTCGGCCGCATCCGTACCGCCCTCGTCACCGGGCTCTCCCTGCGCGACTTCTTCCAGTACCCCACCGTCGCCGGACTTTCCCAGCGGATCGCCGCGGGCTCCGGCGGGGCTCCGCTCCCCGCGCTCACCGCCGCCGGCCGCTCCGACGACGACCTTCCGCTTTCGGCGGCCCAGCGGCGTCTGTGGTTCCTCGATCAGATGGAGGGCCCGTCCGCCACCTACAACATCCCCCTCGCCGTCCGCTTCACCGGCCCCGTCGATCCTGAGATCCTGCGACAGGCCCTCGCCGACATCCTCGCCCGTCACGAGATCCTTCGGACGACCTACCCCGTCCACGAGGGGGAGCCCCGGCAGCACATCGCCCCCGCCGACGAAGTCGGCGTGCCGCTGGACGTCGTCTCCGTCACCGAGGACGAATTGCCCGGCCGGCTGGCCGACGAGACCGCGCATCTCTTCGACCTCGCCACCGAGCTTCCGCTGCACACGGTGTTGTTCGAGACCGCGCCGAACCGAAGCGTCCTCGCCCTCGTCGTGCACCACATCGCCTCTGACGGCTGGTCCAACACGCCCCTCATGCGGGACCTCGGCACTGCCTACACCGCCCGCATCGAGGGTGCCGCGCCCGCGTGGGAACCGCTGCCCGTCCAGTACGCCGACTACGCCCTGTGGCGAGAGACACTGCTCGACGCTCAGGAGGAGAAGCAGCTCGACCACTGGCGCGGCACCCTTGAACAGCTCCCCACCGAGGTGACCCTGCCCACCAGCCGGCCCCGCCCGGTCGTGGCCTCTTACCTCGGCACCACCCACACCGTGCACTGCCCGGCCGAGACCCATCAGGCCCTCTTCACCCTGGCCAGGGAGCACGGTGTCACCCTCTACATGGTCGCTCAGGCGGCCACCGTGGCCATGCTGGCACGCTCGGGCGCCGGTACCGACATCCCGCTCGGCTCCTTGGTCGCCGGCCGTACCGACGAAGCTCTGGAAGACCTGGTGGGCTTCTTCGTCAACACCCTCGTCCTGCGCACCGACGTCAGCGGCAACCCGACGTTCCGTGAACTCCTCGACCGGGTCCGCGAGACCGACCTGGCAGCCTGGGCCCACCAGGACATCCCCTTCGACCGGCTCGTCGAAGCCCTCAACCCCGAACGCTCCGCAGCCCGCCACCCGCTCTTCCAGGTCATGCTCACCCTCGCCGAGGCAGCCGAGGCGACGCCGAAGATGCCCGGAGTGCGCACCGAGACCCATCAACTCGGCACGGGCGCAGCCAAGTTCGACCTGACCGTCAACTTCTACGAGCACCGCGACCGGATCGGGCACCCCAACGGACTCGACATCGTCCTGGAGTACGCCACCGACCTGTACGACACCGGCATTATCGAGGCGGCCGCCGAGCGCCTCGTGCGGGTCCTGGACGCAGTCATCGCCGACCCCGACGTCAGGGTCGCCGACATCGAGCTGCTCTCGGCCCGCCAGCACCGAGCGCTGCTGACGGACTACAACGACACCACCGTCGCCCTGCCCGAGGGCACACTGCATGGGCTGTTCGCCGCGCAGGCCGCCCGGACTCCGGACGCTGTGGCACTGGAGTGCGGCGGTCGGGCGATGAGCTACCGCGAGCTCGATCGTGCCTCGGACGTGTTCGCCTGCCAGCTGGCCGCGCAAGGCATCCTGCCCGGCTCCTCCGTCGGCCTCTATCTCGACCGCTCGGTGGAGTTCATGGTCACGGCACTCGCGGTTCTGAAGGCTGGTGGAGCGTATGTTCCGCTCGATCCGCGTCAGCCGGAAGAGCGCCTCGCGTTCATCCTCGCTGACACTGGCGCCCCGCTTCTCGTCACCGACCGGCCGGCGGACGAGGTGCTCTTCGCCCACGGCCTGCACGTGATCACCACACCAGACATCTCCGGACTCCTCGCCGACGCAGGGGCCGGTGTTCCTGATGTTGTGGTTCATCCTGATCAGCTTGCGTATGTGATGTATACGTCGGGTTCGAGTGGTGTGCCGAAGGGGGTTGCCAATACGCACCGTAATGTGGTTGAGCTGGCGTTTGATCCTTGGTGGGGTGTGGAGGAGCGGTATCGGCGGGTGCTTGCGTATTCGCCGCTCGCTTTTGATTCTTCGACTTATGAGCTGTGGGTTCCGTTGCTGAGTGGCGGTACTGCTGTCGTTCTTCCGGTTGCCAAGGTCGATGTCGCTGAGCTGGGTGAGGCGCTGGTGCGGCACGAGATCAGTGCGGTGTATTTCACGACGGCGCTTTTCGATGCGATGGCTTCGGAGGCCGTGGAGTCTCTCGTGGGTCTGTCGGAGATCTGGACGGGCGGTGATGTGCTTTCTCCTGTTGCGCTTCAGAGGGTGCTTGATGCGTGCCCGGCGACTTGTGTGGTTCATGCCTATGGTCCGACCGAGTCCACGGTTTTCTGCAGTTACCAGGCATTCGGCCCTGGCGAACGGACGGTCGAGCGCCTGCATCTGGGTGTGCCGATGGCCAATACCCGTATGTATGTTCTTGATGCGGGGCTGCGGCCTGTGGTTCCCGGGGTGGTGGGTGAGCTGTATGTCGGTGGCAGTCATCTGGCCCGTGGGTATGTCGGGCGGGGTGCCTTGTCGGCTGAACGGTTTGTCGCCGACCCGTATGGGCCTGCTGGTGAGCGGATGTACCGTACGGGGGATCTGGCGCGCTGGAACGAGCATGGCGAGATGGTCTTCGAGGGCCGTGCCGATCAGCAGGTCAAGCTCCGCGGGTTTCGTATTGAGCCCGGCGAGGTCGAGGCTGTTCTTCTTGATCACGGCTCTGTGGCCCAGGCCGCGGTGATCGTGCGGGAGGACCGTCCTGGTGACAAGCGTCTTGTCGCCTACACCGTGCCTGCCGCGGGGGCTCGCGTGGACATCGAGATCCTGCGCCGTGACTGCGTGAGCCGGCTCGCCGAGTACATGGTGCCCTCTGCCTTCGTCGAGCTCGACACCTTGCCGCTCACCGCGAACGGCAAACTCGACCGGCGGGCCCTGCCCGCTCCCCACATCAGCGGTGGTGTCGGTGTTGGCGGACGACAGGGCCGCACTCCGGTCGAGGAGGTGCTGTGCGGACTGTTCGCCGATGCCCTCGGACTGCCGGCCGTCTCCATCGACGACGACTTCTTCCGCCTCGGCGGCCACTCCCTCCTCGGCACGAGGCTGGTCAGCCGCATTCGGCAGCTCCTCGGCGCCCGGGTCTCCGTACGCGACCTCTTCCGCTGCCCCAGCGTCGCCCGGTTCGCCGAGTTCCTCGCCGAGACCGACGGCGGGGACCGCCGCCCGGTCCTCAGCGCCGCCGCACGGCCGGCTCGCATTCCGCTCTCGGCGGCCCAGCGGCGTCTGTGGTTCCTCGATCAGATGGAGGGCCCGTCCGCCACCTACAACATCCCACTCGCCGTCCGCCTCACCGGTGTCCTCGACGCCGACGCACTGCACCTTGCCCTCCGCGATGTCGTCGGCCGTCACGAGGCACTCCGCACTGTCTTCCCTGCTGAACAGGGCACCCCGCACCAGCTGGTTGTGCCGCCCGACGAGGCGCGCGTCGAACTTTCCGTCATCCCAGCAACGGCCGACGCGCTCCCCACAGTCCTGCGAGACCTGTCCGCCACCACCTTTGACCTCTCGCGCGAACTGCCGCTACGCGCCGACCTGGTGAGGATCTCCGACGACGAGCACGTCCTTCTCCTGGTCACCCACCACATCGCCTCTGACGGCTGGTCCAACACACCTCTCATGCGGGACCTCGGCACTGCCTACACCGCCCGCATCGAGGGTGCCGCGCCCGCGTGGGAACCGCTGCCCGTCCAGTACGCCGACTACGCCCTGTGGCGAGAGACACTGCTCGACGCTCAGGAGGAGAAGCAGCTCGACCACTGGCGCGGCACCCTTGAACAGCTACCGGAGGAGGCCACCCTCCCCGCAGACCGGGCCCGGCCGGCTACCGCCTCGTACCGAGGAGCCTCGCTCACCGTCCAGTGCCCCGCCGATCTCCACGAGGCGCTGACCCGGCTGGCCCGCGAGAACGGCACCACGCTCTTCATGGTTGCCCAGGCGGCTACCGCAGTTCTCCTGGCGCGTTCCGGGGCGGGCTCCGACATCCCGCTCGGCTCGCCTGTCGCCGGCCGTACCGACGGAGCTCTGGAAGACCTGGTGGGCTTCTTCGTCAACACCCTCGTCCTGCGCACCGACGTCAGCGGCAACCCGACGTTCCGCGAACTCCTCGACCGGGTCCGCGAGACCGACCTGGCAGCCTGGGCCCACCAGGACATCCCCTTCGACCGGCTCGTCGAAGCCCTCAACCCCGAACGCTCCGCAGCCCGCCACCCGCTCTTCCAGGTCATGCTGTCGGTGACCGACGCGGCCGGACCAGTGCCCGAACTCAGAGGCCTGCGAGCCGAGTCCGAGTTCACCGCGCTCGACATCGCCAAGTTCGACCTGACATTCACCTTCCACGAGCACCGAACCGGCGACGGCGCCCCGGCCGGCCTCGATATCACCGTCGAGTACGCCACCGACCTCTACGAGGCTGCCACCGTGTCGGCCGTCACCTCGCGGCTGGTCCGGCTTCTCGAAGCAGCCGCCGGTACCCCGGACGTCCCGATCGCGGATCTCGACGTGCTGGCCGCCGAGGAGCGCAGGCTGCTCCTCGACACCTGGCACGGAACCCGGCGCGACCGTCCCGCTGCCTCGCTGCCCCAGCTGTTCGCTGCCCAGGCATCCCGCACACCGGACGCGGTCGCCGTCACCCTGGGCGGCCGGCGCTTGACATACGCGGAGCTCGACCGGCGTGCCAACCGGCTGGCCCACCGGCTGATCGAGAAGGGCGTACGACCCGGCTCCCGAGTGGTTCTCTTCCTTGAGCGCTCTCTCGAAGCCGTCGTGGCGATCCTCGCGATCGTCAAGGCCGGTGCCGTGTACGTCCCGCTCGACACCCGCTACCCGACGGAACGCATCGGACTCATTGTGCGTATGTCCGGCGGCGCCCTCTTCCTCACCGACCGCGAGCTGGCCGGACTCGAACTGCCACGGGGCGCGCAGGTCCTGAATGTGGCCGACGGCACAGAGGGTCTGCCGGAGACAGCGCCCCAGATCGAGGTCCACCCCGAGCAGCCGGCCTACGCGATGTTCACTTCGGGCTCGACCGGTGTACCCAAGGGCGTCGCCATCACCCATCGCAACGTCGCGGAACTGGCTGCCGACGATGCCTTCGCCTCCGATGCCCACCGCCGGGTCCTGCTTCACTCACCGCTCGCCTTCGACGCCACTACCTACGAGCTGTGGGCGCCCCTGCTGTCCGGCGGGACGTTGGTCGTGGCCCCGCCGGGGTTGCTCGACACGGCCACCTTGGCGACCGTACTGAAGGATGAGTCGATTACCGGGTTGTGGCTTACGGCGGGTCTGTTCCGGCTGGTCGCGGAGGAGGATCCGGGTGCGTTCGCTGGTCTGGGTGAGCTGTGGACGGGTGGTGACGTGGTACCGCCGGAGGCTGTGCGCCGGGTGATGGATGCCTGTCCGGACCTGACGGTGGTCAACGGGTACGGGCCGACGGAGACGACGACTTTCGCCACGTCCCACCCCCTGCACCGGCCCTTCGACTACGACGGTGCTCTCCCCATCGGACGCCCCCTCGACAACACCCGCCTCTACGTCCTCGACGAACACCTCGCACTTGTCGCCCCCGGCGTCCCCGGCGAGCTGTACATCGCCGGCACCGGACTCGCCCAGGGCTACCTGGACCGTCCCACCCAGACCGCTGAGCGGTTCGTCTCCGATCCCTACGGCCCGCCCGGCTCCCGCATGTACCGGACCGGCGACCTCGTACGCTGGTCGCGGGAAGGCGAGATCGAGTACCTGGGCCGGGCTGACCAGCAGGTGAAGCTCCGCGGCTTTCGCATAGAACCGGGCGAGACCGAATCGGCACTGATGGCACATGCCTCCGTGGCCCAGGCCGCGGTGATCGTCCGCGAGGACCGCCCCGGCGACAAACGCCTCGTCGCCTACCTCGTCGGCACACCCGGCACACCATGGGACCCGGACGAGCTGCGTGTCCACGCGGGCGATCTCCTGCCCGACTACATGGTTCCGTCCGCCTTCGTACTTCTGGACGCCCTGCCCCTTACCGAGAACGGCAAGCTCGACCGCCGCTCCCTGCCCGCACCGTCGGCCCCAGCCGAGAGCATCGGCCGCCCGCCGCGCAATCCACGCGAGGAAGTGCTCTGCGGGCTGTTCGCCGACATCCTCGGTGTTCCCACCGTTTCCATCGACGACGACTTCTTCCGCCTCGGTGGGCACTCCCTGCTCGCCACCCGGCTCGTCAGCCGGATCCGTAGCGCCCTCGGGGCCGAACTCCCGGTCCCTGCCCTTTTCGAGAACCCGAACGTGGCCAGTCTGGCCGAGCGGCTCGACGGCGCCGAGAGCGCACGCCCGAAGCTGCGGCCGATGCGCCGGATGGGAGCCTCCCAGTGATCCCCCTGTCATACGCCCAGCAACGACTGTGGTTCCTCGCCCAACTGGAGGGTCCCTCGGCGACCTACAACATTCCGTTGGCACTCCGGCTCACCGGGGCTCTGGACACCGAGGCCCTGCGCCGCGCACTCGGCGACGTCGTCGCACGCCACGAGAGCCTGCGCACGGTCTACCCCGAGCGTGACGGTGCCCCCTACCAGGAGGTCCTCGCTGCCGAGGAGGTGCGCTTCGATGTGCCGATCCTGCACGCGGACGAGGCCGGCCTCACCGAGATCCTGGCCGCCGAGTCGGCCCACGTCTTCGACCTCGCCGCCGATATCCCCGTGAAGGCACGGCTGATCCGGCTCGCCGACGGCTCGCCGTCGGCGGAGCCCGGCTCCGACCGGGACCAGGAGCACATACTCCTGGTCGTCATGCACCACATCGCCTCTGACGGCTGGTCCATCGCCCCACTCCTGCGCGACCTTGCCGGCGCCTATCGCGCACGCCTCGCCGGACAGGCCCCGGAACAGGATCCGCTGGAGATCCAGTACACCGACTACACCCTCTGGCAGCACGAACTGCTGGGCGACCCCGATGCCCAGGACAGCGTCATGGCCCGGCAGACCGCGTACTGGCGTGAGCAGTTGGCCGGGCTGCCGGCCGAGGCCACCCTTCCTGTGGACCGGCCCCGCCCCGCTGTCACCTCCTACCGCGGCGACAGCCGGGGCCTGCACTGCCCGCCGGAGACCCATGCTGCCCTCGTCGAGCTGGCGAAGGAGAGCGGTGCCACCCTCTTCATGGCGGCCCAGGCGGCACTCGCGACTGTCCTCGCCGCCTCCGGCGCCGGCACCGATGTCCCCGTCGGCTCCCCGGTCGCCGGCCGCACGGACGAGGCGCTCGACGACCTCGTGGGCTTTTTCGTCAACACGCTGGTGCTGCGCACGGACGTCAGCGGCGACCCGACGTTCCGGCAGCTCCTGGAGCGGGTCCGTACCACCGACCTCGGCGCCTGGGCTCACCAGGACCTGCCCTTCGACCGGCTTGTCGAGGCACTCAACCCTGAGCGTACGGGCGACCGCCACCCCCTCTTCCAGGTCATGCTGACCCTGGTACGGGCCGGCGCCACGGACTCCGGCGCCGACTTCCCGGGGCTGCGGGCCCGTGCCGAATACTCTCCCACCAGCACCGCCAAGTTCGATCTGACCGTCGGCTTCGATGAGCACCTCACTCCCGACGGCCGGCCCGGCGGACTCGACATCACCGCCGAGTACGCCACCGATCTGTACGATCCCGAGACCATCGAAGCCCTTCTCGCGCGGCTCGGGCGGCTGCTCGCCGAGGCCGTCGCTCACCCGGACACCCCGCTCTCGGGCCTGGACCTGCTCGACCCAGACGAGCGCACTCTGCTCCTCGACACCTGGGCCGGCCACGCCACCCCGGTGCCCGGTGCCTCGGTCGCCGACCTCTTCACCGCGCAGGTCGCGCGCACCCCGGACGCCATCGCCCTCACCTACGCGGGCCGCACGTTCACCTACGCTGAAGTTGACACCGTCGCCAACCGGTTCGCCCATCATCTCGTCTCGCTCGGTGTCGGGCCCGAGACCGTCGTCGCCGTTCTGATGGAACGCTCCGCCGACCTTGTCCTGTCGCTGCTCGCCATTGCCAAGGCCGGTGGTGTCTACGCCCCCCTCAATGCCGTCGACCCGGCCTCGCGGCTCAGCCGTATCCTCACCGACACGGCTGCCCCAGTGCTCCTGGTCGACCCGGCCCTCGCCGACCACGAGATCCTGACCGAGGAGACCGGAGCGCGCGCCGTCCTCGTCGACGGGCTCGCGGACGATCCGGTCCTCTGCGCACATCCGGCGACCGCGCCCGAGATCGCCACGCATCCTGACCAGTGGCTGTACGTCATGTTCACTTCGGGCTCGACCGGTGTACCCAAGGGCGTCGCCATCACCCATCGCAACGTCGCCGAACTCGCACGCGACGAGAGCTGGATGCGCCCCGCCCACGCCCACGTGCTCTTCCATTCGCCCCACACCTTTGACGCCTCAACCTTCGAACTCTGGGTGCCCTGGCTGTCGGGCGGCACCGTCTCGGTCGCCCCGCCCGGAGTTCTCGACACGGCCACCCTGGCGACCGTACTGAAGGATGAGTCGATTACCGGGTTGTGGCTTACGGCGGGTCTGTTCCGGCTGGTCGCGGAGGAGGATCCGGGTGCGTTCGCTGGTCTGGGTGAGCTGTGGACGGGTGGTGACGTGGTACCGCCGGAGGCTGTGCGCCGGGTGATGGATGCCTGTCCGGACCTGACGGTGGTCAACGGGTACGGGCCGACGGAGACGACGACTTTCGCCACGTCCCACCCCCTGCACCGGCCCTTCGACTACGACGGTGCTCTCCCCATCGGACGCCCCCTCGACAACACCCGCCTCTACGTCCTCGACGAACACCTCGCACTTGTCGCCCCCGGCGTCCCCGGCGAGCTGTACATCGCCGGCACCGGACTCGCCCGCGGCTACCTGGACCGTCCCACCCAGACCGCTGAGCGGTTCGTCTCCGATCCCTACGGCCCGCCCGGCTCCCGCATGTACCGGACCGGCGACCTCGTACGCTGGTCGCGGGAAGGCGAGATCGAGTACCTGGGCCGGGCTGACCAGCAGGTGAAGCTCCGCGGCTTTCGCATAGAACCGGGCGAGACCGAATCGGCACTGATGGCACATGCCTCCGTGGCCCAGGCCGCGGTGATCGTCCGCGAGGACCGCCCCGGCGACAAACGCCTCGTCGCCTACCTCGTCGGCACACCCGAAACCGACCTCGCGGCCTTGCGCCGTCATGCGGCGGACGCTCTGCCCGACTACATGGTTCCGTCCGCCTTCGTACTTCTGGACGCCCTGCCCCTCACGACGAACGGCAAGCTCGACCGCCGCGCCCTGCCGCGGCCCGTGCTGGGCGGAGGGAGCGAGGGCCGGGCTCCGCGCAACCCCGTCGAGGAGGTGCTGTGCGGGCTGTTCGCCGACATCCTCGGCAGCCCGTCCGTCACCGTCGACGACCACTTTCTGCGGCTCGGTGGGCACTCCCTGCTCGCCACCCGGCTCGTCAGCCGGATCCGTAGCGCCCTCGGCGCCAGGATCACGGTTCGTGACATCTTTCAGTGTCCGACGGTGGCGCAGCTTGCCGAGCTGGTCGCGGTGAGCGGGGGTGGCGAGGAGCGGCCGGCCCTTGTGGTCCAGGAGCGTCCTGAGCGGATTCCGCTCTCGTCGGCTCAGCAGCGCCTGTGGTTCCTCGATCAGCTGGAGGGTCCCTCGGCGACTTACAACATTCCGTTGGCACTCCGGCTCACCGGGGCTCTGGACACCGAGGCCCTGCGCCGCGCACTCGGCGACGTCGTCGCACGCCACGAGGCCCTGCGGACTGTCTTCCGGACCGTCGACGGCGAGGCCTATCAGCACATTCTGCCTGCCGATGAGATCGGCATACCGCTGCCGACGGTGCCGGCCACCGAGAAGACCCTCGATGCGCTGGTGGCCGAGGAGAGTGCCAAAGTCTTCGACCTGACGGCCGAACTCCCGCTGCGCGCGACCTTGCTGGCCCTGGCAGATGACGTCCACGTCCTGGTGGTCATCGCCCATCACATCGCCTCCGACGGCTGGTCGAACGCGCCTTTCTTCGCAGACCTGGCCCGGGCTTACGAGGCCCGTTGTGAGGGGGTGGCTCCCGTGTGGGCGCCGCTCCCGGTGCAGTACGCCGACTACACGCTCTGGCAGCGAGACCTGCTCGCCACCGAGCAGCTGCCCCAACTCGACTTCTGGCGGGAGGCGCTCGCCGGCCTCCCGGAGGAGGCGACCCTTCCCGCGGACCGTCCGCGGCCGGCTGTCGCCTCGTACCAGGGCGCTACGTACACCGAGTCCTGCCCCGCCTCGGTCCATCGGGCCCTGACCGGGCTGGCGCGTGAGACCGGTACCACTCTGTTCATGGTGGCTCAGGCTGCTGTCGCGGTTGTGCTGGCGCGGTGTGGTGGTGGAAAGGATGTCCCGATCGGTTCGCCGGTCGCGGGGCGGACGGATCAGGCTCTCGATGATCTCGTGGGCTTTTTCGTCAATACGTTGGTTCTGCGTACGGATGTGGGTGGTGATCCCACCTTCCGTGAGTTGTTGGGCCGGGTGCGGGAAGCGGATCTTGCCGCGTGGGCTCACCAGGATCTTCCGTTCGACCGGCTTGTCGAGGCTCTCAACCCTGAGCGTTCGGCTTCCCGGCATCCGATGTTCCAGGTGATGCTCACCGTGGGTGACACGGCGGTGGGCGCACCTGGGCTCGGTGGTCTGCGGGCCGAGTTCTTGGCGCCGGAGCTGCGGATCGCCAAGTTCGACCTGACCTTTGCATTCGGTGAGCGGAGGACGGCGGACGGCAGCCCGGACGGACTGGACATCACCGTCGAATACGCCACCGACCTCTACGAACGTTCCACGGCCCGGGCAGCCGTCGAGCGACTCGTCCGTTTCTTGGCCGACGCCGTCACCGAACCTGACCAGCCGGTCTCCCGGCTGGCTCTCCTCACCGACGAGGAGACCCACAGCCTCGCCCGGTGGAGCGGAGCTGTTACCGAGGCACCCCGCCTCGGTCTGGACGGTTTGTTCGGGGCGCAGGTGGTGCGGGCGCCGGAGGCGCCGGCGCTGGTGTTCGAGGATCAGGTGATCTCGTACGGGGAGCTGGATGTCTGGTCCAACCGGTTGGCGCGGTATCTGACCGGTCGTGGTGTGCGTCCTGGTGATCTCGTCGGTGTGCATGTCGAGCGTTCGCCTCACATGGTGGCGTCGATCCTTGCTGTGCTGAAGGCTGGTGCGGGTTACACGATGCTCGATCCGCTGTTTCCGGTTGAGCGGCTCAATGGTGTTCTGGGGCAGGTGGCGCCGGCGGCACTTATCACCCAGAGTCACCTTGCCGCGCTCGCTACTGAGGCGGTTGTGGTGGATCTGACGGCTGAGGCGGGAGAGGTGAGCGGGCTTCCGGGAACCGCGGTGGAGACTTCGGGTTCACCTGAGTCGGTGGCCTGTGTGATGTTCACTTCGGGCTCGACGGGCCTGCCCAAGGGGGTGATGGCTTCTCATCGGGCGCTCGCTGCGACGTTCGTGGGGCCGGACTATCTGGCTTTCGGTCCGCAGCAGACGTTCCTGCAGTGTTCTCCGGTCTCGTGGGACGCTTTCGCTCTTGAGGTGTTCGGTCCGTTGTTGCATGGCGGTGTCTGTGTGCTCCAGCCCGGTCAGCACACCGACCCGAACCTGATCGCCGAGCTGGTCGAACGGCACCGGGTGACCACGCTTCAGATGTCCGCGAGTCTCTTCAACCACATGCTCGATGAGCATCCGCAGACATTCGCCCATCTGAAAGAAGCGATGACGGCGGGGGAGGCCGCCTCGCCGGCGCATGTCACCCGTGCTCTCACCGATCATCCCCGGCTTCATGTGCTCAATGGCTATGGTCCGGCCGAGAGCATGGGCTTCACCACTGCCTTCACCGTCAGCGCCGGTACCGGTGCGGGCATCACCAGTGTCCCTGTGGGGGGCCCGCTCCGGGGCAAGCACGCCTACGTGCTCGACGCGGATCTGGAGATTGCGGCTCCTGGTGTGCCGGGTGAACTGTACGTAGCCGGCCACGGCCTCGCACACGGGTACATCGGTCAGCAGGCCCTGACCGCACAGCGGTTCGTCGCCAACCCGCACGGCCCTGCCGGGTCCCGTATGTACCGCACGGGTGACCTCGCCCGCTGGAACAGTCAAGGCGCTCTGGAATACCTGGGACGCGGCGACGAGCAGATCAAGCTCCGTGGCTTCCGTATCGAACCCGGTGAGATCGAGGCCGCTCTTCTCAGCCACCCAGCCGTCGCGCAGGCCGCCGCGGTCGTCCGGGAAGACCGCCCCGGCGACAGATGCCTCGTCGCTTACGCCGTCGCGGAGACAACTCCCGGCGAACTGCGCCGGCACACCACCGCCCGACTGCCGGAATACATGATCCCCTCGGCCTTCGTCATCCTGAAGGAACTACCGCGCACGGTCAACGGCAAGCTCGACCGCCGCGCTCTGCCCGCGCCCGATCTGGACACACCGACCGAGAACAGCCGCCAACCCCGCAATCCCGCCGAGGAAATCCTCTGCGGTCTCTTCGCCGACAACCTCGGCCTCGACTCCGTCAGCATCGACGACAACTTCTTCCACCGCGGCGGACACTCCCTCCGCGCCACGAAGCTCACCTCCAAGATCCGCGACGCCTTCGGCGTACGGCTCGGAGTTCGTGACATCTTTCAGTGTCCGACGGTGGCGCAGCTTGCCGAGCTGGTCGCGGTGAGCGGGGGTGGCGAGGAGCGGCCGGCCCTTGTGGTCCAGGAGCGTCCTGAGCGGATTCCGCTCTCGTCGGCTCAGCAGCGCCTGTGGTTCCTCGATCAGCTGGAGGGTCCCTCGGCGACTTACAACATTCCGTTGGCACTCCGGCTCACCGGGGCTCTGGACACCGAGGCCCTGCGCCGCGCACTCGGCGACGTCGTCGCACGCCACGAGGCCCTGCGGACTGTCTTCCCCTCCGAGGGCGGCCTGCCTCACCAGGCGGTCCGGCCTCTCGCGGCGACCGGCTTCGCTCTCCCGGTGATCCCGGTGACGGAGGAGTCTCTGCCTCAGGTGCTGGCCGGACTGGCCGGCACCACGTTCGACCTTTCCACTGATCTGCCCATCCGCGCGGATCTGGTGAAACTGTCCCCCGAGGAGCACGTGCTCCTGGTGGTGATGCATCACATCGCCTCCGACGGCTGGTCGAACGCGCCTTTCTTCGCCGACCTGGCCCGGGCTTACGAGGCCCGTTGTGAGGGGGTGGCTCCCGTGTGGGCGCCGCTCCCGGTGCAGTACGCCGACTACACGCTCTGGCAGCGAGACCTGCTCTCTGGCGATGAGGAGCGCCAGCTCTCCTTCTGGCGAGAGCAACTGGCCGGACTACCGGAAGAGGTGAGCCTCCCGGCGGACCGTCCGCGGCCGGCTGTCGCGTCCTACCGCGGGGCCACCCGCAAGGTGTCCGCCGCCGCTCGGACACACGCTGCCCTGACCGGGCTGGCGCGTGAGACCGGTACCACTCTGTTCATGGTGGCTCAGGCTGCTGTCGCGGTTGTGCTGGCGCGGTGTGGTGGTGGAAAGGATGTCCCGATCGGTTCGCCGGTCGCGGGGCGGACGGATCAGGCTCTCGATGATCTCGTGGGCTTTTTCGTCAATACGTTGGTTCTGCGTACGGATGTGGGTGGTGATCCCACCTTCCGTGAGTTGTTGGGCCGGGTGCGGGAAGCGGATCTTGCCGCGTGGGCTCACCAGGATCTTCCGTTCGACCGGCTTGTCGAGGCTCTCAACCCTGAGCGTTCGGCTTCCCGGCATCCGATGTTCCAGGTGATGCTCACCGTGGGTGACACGGCGGTGGGCGCACCTGGGCTCGGTGGTCTGCGGGCCGAGTTCTTGGCGCCGGAGCTGCGGATCGCCAAGTTCGACCTGACCTTTGCATTCGGTGAGCGGAGGACGGCGGACGGCAGCCCGGACGGACTGGACATCACCGTCGAATACGCCACCGACCTCTATGAAACCCGCACCATAGAGGGCCTTCTGGAGCGCATGCTGATCCTTTTGGAGTCCGCCGCCGCCCACCCCGACACAGCGGTCAGCTCCCTGTCCCTCCTTCCTGAGGAGGAGCGGGACCTCCTCGCCACATGGTCGGGTGCGCCGACCCGTGGCCCGGAAACTGGTCTGGACGGTTTGTTCGGGGCGCAGGTGGTGCGGGCGCCGGAGGCGCCGGCGCTGGTGTTCGAGGATCAGGTGATCTCGTACGGGGAGCTGGATGTCTGGTCCAACCGGTTGGCGCGGTATCTGACCGGTCGTGGTGTGCGTCCTGGTGATCTCGTCGGTGTGCATGTCGAGCGTTCGCCTCACATGGTGGCGTCGATCCTTGCTGTGCTGAAGGCTGGTGCGGGTTACACGATGCTCGATCCGCTGTTTCCGGTTGAGCGGCTCAATGGTGTTCTGGGGCAGGTGGCGCCGGCGGCACTTATCACCCAGAGTCACCTTGCCGCGCTCGCTACTGAGGCGGTTGTGGTGGATCTGACGGCTGAGGCGGGAGAGGTGAGCGGGCTTCCGGGAACCGCGGTGGAGACTTCGGGTTCACCTGAGTCGGTGGCCTGTGTGATGTTCACTTCGGGCTCGACGGGCCTGCCCAAGGGGGTGATGGCTTCTCATCGGGCGCTCGCTGCGACGTTCGTGGGGCCGGACTATCTGGCTTTCGGTCCGCAGCAGACGTTCCTGCAGTGTTCTCCGGTCTCGTGGGACGCTTTCGCTCTTGAGGTGTTCGGTCCGTTGTTGCATGGCGGTGTCTGTGTGCTCCAGCCCGGTCAGCACACCGACCCGAACCTGATCGCCGAGCTGGTCGAACGGCACCGGGTGACCACGCTTCAGATGTCCGCGAGTCTCTTCAACCACATGCTCGATGAGCATCCGCAGACATTCGCCCATCTGAAAGAAGCGATGACGGCGGGGGAGGCCGCCTCGCCGGCGCATGTCACCCGTGCTCTCACCGATCATCCCCGGCTTCATGTGCTCAATGGCTATGGTCCGGCCGAGAGCATGGGCTTCACCACTGCCTTCACCGTCAGCGCCGGTACCGGTGCGGGCATCACCAGTGTCCCTGTGGGGGGCCCGCTCCGGGGCAAGCACGCCTACGTGCTCGACGCGGATCTGGAGATTGCGGCTCCTGGTGTGCCGGGTGAACTGTACGTAGCCGGCCACGGCCTCGCACACGGGTACATCGGTCAGCAGGCCCTGACCGCACAGCGGTTCGTCGCCAACCCGCACGGCCCTGCCGGGTCCCGTATGTACCGCACGGGTGACCTCGCCCGCTGGAACAGTCAAGGCGCTCTGGAATACCTGGGACGCGGCGACGAGCAGATCAAGCTCCGTGGCTTCCGTATCGAACCCGGTGAGATCGAGGCCGCTCTTCTCAGCCACCCAGCCGTCGCGCAGGCCGCCGCGGTCGTCCGGGAAGACCGCCCCGGCGACAGATGCCTCGTCGCTTACGCCGTCGCGGAGACAACTCCCGGCGAACTGCGCCGGCACACCACCGCCCGACTGCCGGAATACATGATCCCCTCGGCCTTCGTCATCCTGAAGGAACTACCGCGCACGGTCAACGGCAAGCTCGACCGCCGCGCTCTGCCCGCGCCCGATCTGGACACACCGACCGAGAACAGCCGCCAACCCCGCAATCCCGCCGAGGAAATCCTCTGCGGTCTCTTCGCCGACAACCTCGGCCTCGACTCCGTCAGCATCGACGACAACTTCTTCCACCGCGGCGGACACTCCCTCCGCGCCACAAGACTGATCAGCCGCATCCGTGCCGTCTGGGACACCCGCATCACCATCAGCGACCTGTTCCAGAGTCCCACCCCAGCGCTGCTCGCCGAACACATCGCGGCGGGCAGTGGGGCCGACGCCTTCGGCGCCGTCCTGCCCATCCGGTCTGCCACCGAGGCCAGCTCCGACGGGGCACCGCTGTTCTGCGTGCACGCGGTGTCCGGCATGAGCTGGGGCTACGCCGGGCTGCTGCCCCATCTCGACCGGGACAGGCCCCTCATCGCGCTCCAGGCCCGAAGGCTCACCGGCCCACAGGGGGCGCCAACCTCCGTCGAAGGGATGGCCGACGACTACCTCGCCGAGATCCGGCGCATTCAGCCCCACGGGCCGTACCACCTGCTCGGCTGGTCCTTCGGCGGTCTGGTCGCGCACGCAATCGCCGCCCGGCTGGAAGCGGCCGGTGAAGAAGTGGCCCTGCTGGCTCTTCTCGACTCCTACCCGCTGCCCGACGGGTTCCGAGTTCCGGAGATCGACGGCCGGCACGTACTGACCTCCCTCCTCGGCACGCTCGGCGAGACGGTACCGGTGCGCTGTGCGGACAGCACACCGGATGTCGCCGAACTGGCCGAGGCGCTCCGGGGGGCCGACCCCGTGCTCGGTGCGCTGGAGCACGCGCAGGCAGCGGCCGTCGTGGCCGCCACTCTGGACAACCTGCGGATGCGCTACCGGTACGTGCCGGACGTCGCATTCGGTGGACACACGGTGTTCTTCGATGCCACGGGTACGCCCGCGCCCCTGTCGGGCGCGGACGCCTGGGCGCCGTACCTCACCGGCCGCATTGAGGAGTTCGCGGTCGACTGCGAGCACGCTCGGATGACCGAGGCGGAGCCGCTGGGCGAGATCGGGCGAGTGCTCGCCCGCAGGCTGCGGCCCGCCCGCATCTGACCGGGGGAGCGTCCTGAACACCGGGGCCGGTACGGCGGTGAAGCGCCCTGCAGGCCCCGGTGCCTTCCGCTCAGCCTCTGGGAGCCGATGTCCGCCACCGGCCCGCAGCCCTTCCCGAACCCCCACCCGCGCCTTGCCGGCCAAGGCCAGTCCGACCCTCATCCGCCGCACAGGTCCTAACTGCCCGCATACTGCCGCCCGACCAGCCGGGTCGGCACTGCGGTGCTGCCTAGCGTTGGGGATGTCCGCACGATCGGCCAGGCCCGTGAGCGGTGCGGTCCGGCCCGCAGAGGAAGTCAAGGACATGGTGGATCATTCCGGTTGGCGGGTCGGCGTCGCCTCGGCTCCCATACATCACGGCGAAATTCTCCAGGGCGTCTTCCCGCACCGAGGCCGGCCGACCCGAGGGCTGGTCACTCTGCCTTGCACGGTCTACACGGCCCGGGCTTCGTTCATCCCCGCGCGAGGCAAGGAGCTGACTGTCTCCCCGGCCTGGAAGACCAAGGCAATGCGCTCCGCGCAACTCACCGCAGAGGCGTGCATACCGGTCGGTGAGGGTCCGGTCGGCGGCCGCCTCATACTCACGGATGACGTCCCTCTCTGCCGCGGTTTCGGCTCCTCCACCAGCGACGTGCTGGCCGCGGTCTGGGCCGTCCAGGACGCCTTGGTGAATCCGTTGCCCGCCGAGGAGGTCGCTCGGATCGCGGTGCGCGCCGAGACCGCGTCCGACTCACTGATGTTCAACGAGAGCTCGGTTCTCTTCGCTCAGCGTGAGGGCAAAGTCATCGAGGACTTCGGCTATCGCATGCCCACTGTGCGAGTGCTCGGATTCGGCTCAAGACCCGAGAACGAAGGCAAGGGAGTCGATACCCTGGCCTTCCCGCCGGCCGAATACGGAGCCGCCGAGCTGAAGCTCTTCGCCGACCTCCAGGTCATGCTGCGCGAGGCCATCCAGGCCAAGGACGTCGCCCTCGTGGGTGCCGTCGCCACCGCCAGCACCGACATCAACCAGCGTCATCTGCCCATCCCGCGCCTCGATGGCCTGCGGACCATCGTCCGCGAGACCGGAGCGCTCGGCATACAGACCGCGCACAGCGGCGACATCGCAGGCCTTCTCTACGACCGTGACGACCCCGAGGTCGAGGCCCGCACCGAGCACGCCCAGCGACTGCTGCACAACATCGGCATCCACGAACAGTGGATCTTCACGACGGGTGACTGACATGACTACGACCACGATCGCGGGCGCCGTCAAGCTGCACGACTCGGTGGTGGACGCCACCGAACTGCCCCGCATCATCCAGGTGACCGACAACCTCTACGCCGCCGCGTTCAGCCTGATGAAGCTGCTGCCCGCGCGCTACATCATCGACCGCGCCGAAGCCGCGGGCGTGCTGCGGCCCGGCACTCGCGTCATCGAGACCTCCTCCGGTACCTTCGCCCTCGGTCTGGCGATGGTCTGCCGACTGCGCGGCTACGATCTGACCATCGTCGGCGACTCCGCCATCGACCGCGACCTGCGCAACCGCCTGGAGATGCTCGGCGCCGACGTCGAGATCGTCGAGTACGCCGGTCAGGCCGGCGGCATCCAGGGCGCCCGCCTCGCCCGTGTCGCGGAGCTCCAGCGGCTCCATCCCGACAGCTTCGTCCCCGGCCAGTACGACAACCCGGACAACCCCGGCGCCTACTCCGTGGTCGCCGACCTCATCGGCGAGACCGTTGGCTCCGTGGACTGCCTTGTCGGCCCGGTCGGCTCCGGCGGCTCCACGGGTGGCCTTGCCGCCGCTCTGCGTCCTGCCGACCCGGCCCTGCACCTCGTCGGCGTCGACACTCACGGATCGATCATCTTCGGCACCCCCGACGGCCCGCGTACCCTGCGCGGGCTCGGCAGCAGTATCCACCCGGGCAACGTCAAGCACAGCGCCTATGACGAGGTGCACTGGGTCACCGCTTCCGAAGCCTTCCACGCCACCCATGAACTCTTCCGCAACCACGGTCTGTTCATGGGACCCACCAGCGGCGCCTCCTTCCAGGTCGCCTCCTGGTGGGCCGCGCACAACCCCGACAGCAAGGTCGTCATGGTGCTTCCCGACGAGGGATACCGCTACCAGTCCACTGTCTACCACGCCGAGTGGCTCCGCGAGCAGGGCATCGAGCCCGCCCCCAGCCCCGGCGGTCCCGTCACCGTCGACCACCCGCTGGATGCCCCGAACTCCTGGACCCGCCTGGTCTGGGCCCGCCGCGGATTCGACGACGTGGTGACGCCGGAGGTACAGGCGTGAACACCCCCCAGCTTCTGCTCGTCGAGTCCAATACCACCGGCACCGGACGCCAGTTCGCCCAACGAGCCCATGCCTTCGGCGCCGAACCCGTGTTGCTCACCGCCGATCCCGGCCGCTACCCCTACGCCGCCGAGGACGGCCTGCGCACCGTTGTCGTCGACACCGCCGACGACAATGCCCTGTGGGCCGCCGCGACCGCCCTCGCCGACCGCGCGCCGATCGCCGGGGTGCTCTCCAGCTCCGAGTACTACGTGGCCACGGCAGCCGACCTCGCGCTGCGGCTCGGCCTGCACGGTCCCTCTGCCGACGCGGTCCGTTCCTGCCGAGACAAGTCCCTTCAGCGGAGCGCCCTGGCCGCTGCCGGGGTTCCCGTGCCTCTCTTCGCAGTGGCAGGTGACGTCTCGGAGGCCCTTGCCGCTGCTCAGTGGCTGGGTGGCCCGGTCGTCGTCAAGCCCGTCCAGGGGTCGGGGAGCCTGGGTGTGCGGCTCTGCCGCGACCGTGACGAGGTTGCCGAGCACACGAGTGTCCTGCTCGCCACCACCGTAAACGAACGTGGCATCAGTACTCCCGGAGTCGTCCTCGTCGAGCAGTACCTGACCGGCCGTGAGTTCTCCGTGGAGGTATTCGCAGAGAACGCCCTCGTGACCGTCGCCAAGCACGTCGGCGCACCCCCGGTCTTCGTTGAGACGGGCCATGACGTCCCCGCCCTCCTGCCCCCCGACCAGGCCGCCGCGCTCATCAACAGTGCCGTTCGCGCCGTCAAGGCTCTCGGCCTCGGCTGGGGGGCAGCCCACGTCGAGCTCCGGCTCGACGGCGACGTGGCCCGCGTCATCGAGGTCAACCCCCGGCTGGCCGGCGGCATGATCCCGGAGCTCGTACGCCGCGCCCACGGCATCGACCTGGTCGGCGCTCAGGTGCGGGCCGCACTCGGCGAAGACATCACCGACCTCATCCGCCCCGGGGCTGACACCTCCACCGGAGCGGCCTCCATCCGCTTCCTCACCACCCGCACCGAGAGCGTCCTCGCGGACGTCACCGCTGCCGAGTCGGCCGCCAGAGCCGTGCCCGGTGTCGTCGACACCGCTCTGTACCGCCCGGTCGGCACTCGGGTCGGACCAGCCGAGGACTTCCGCGGCCGGGTGGGCCACGTCATCGCCGCCGGGGGGACCCCCGACCGTACCGCCGAGGCCGCCGAGGCCGCCCTCGCCGCCCTCGCCGGCGCACTAAAAATTCCTGAGAGCCTCGTCACCAAGGATGTTCTGCCGGTATGACTGACAGCAGCCACGTATCTGGCCCGCCCGCTACCGGCACTGGGGAGGCCGGTGTGGACACCGGGCGGCTGCGCACCGGGCTCGACCCGCGCGCCCACCGCATCGTCTACGGGCAATATCAATCTGACGGGGACGACCCTGTCGGCGGCGAACTACGACTGATCAGCGAGGTCGACCGAGCCCACCTGGTGATGCTCACCGAACGCGGCATCGTCGACACCACTCGCGCGGGGGCCCTCCTCGACACCGTCGAAGCCCTGCGTGCCGACGACTTCGCCCCCGTTCGCGACCGCCCCATGCCCCGTGGCCTGTACTTGGCGTACGAGGGCTGGCTCGTCGACAGACTCGGCCAGCAAACCGGTGGAGTCCTGCACACCGGGCGCTCCCGCAACGACCTCAATGCCACCACCGTACGTCTGAAGGCGCGTGGCCCCTACAGCGAACTCCTCGACGAAGTCACCGTGCTGATCCGCGTCCTGCTGGAGAAGGGCGAGGCGTACCAGGACGTAACCATGCCCGCGTACACCCACGGCCAGCCCGCAGTCCCCATCAGTTACGGCCACTACCTCACCGGCACCGCCGGTGCGGTGCTGCGCTCGCTGGAGGGACTCCTTGACGCCGGCCGGGAGATCGACGTCAATCCGCTCGGCGCCGGGGCGGTCGGCGGAACCTCCGTGCCCGTCGACCCCTCCCGCACTGCCGAACTCCTCGGTTTCACCACCGCCGCGCCCAACTCCGTCGACGCCGTCGCCTCTCGTGACTTCGTCCTGCGGATGCTCTCGTCCGCCGCCGTACTCGGCGTACTCCTCGCCCGAGTCGCCCGCGACCTCACCTGGTGGACCACCGAGGAATTCGGGCTGCTGAGAATGGCCGACGACCTCGTCGGGTCCAGCTCGATGATGCCGCAGAAGCGCAACCCCTTCCTCCTCGAACACATACAGGGCCGCTCGACAGCCGCCCTCGCCGGATTCACCGGCGCCGCCGCGTCCATGGCCACCGCCGGCTACACCAACGCCATCGCCGTCGGCACCGAGGCTGTACGCCACCTCTGGCCCGCCCTGGCCGACACCACCCAGGCCGTCACCCTGCTCCGGCTCGTCGTAGCCGGAGCGGAACCCAACCGGGAACAGATGCGTGAACGCGCGCGGGAGGGGCTCACCTCGGCCACCTACCTCGCTGAACGCCTCGTCGTCGACGGTATCCCCTTCCGCACCGCCCACCACCTGGTCGGCGAGACTGTCCTCGCCGCCCTCGACGGCGGAGCACCCCTGTCCGACGCGGCCCGCGCCCACCCGGCGGTCGCCCCCGCCGCCGCAGGCTATCCGGCCGACTGGCTCGACCCCGAGACCGTCGCCAGTGCCTGCACCCACGGCGGTGGGCCCGGCGGCCCGGCGCAGACCGCCGCCTTGGCCCGCGCGCACGCAGAGCTGCGCCGTCTCACCGCCGAGTCGGGCGCCCGACGGGCCCGCTGGGCCGATGCCGCCAGGCGGCTCGACAGCTCCGTCGCCAAGGTGGTGGCGGAGCGATGAGCACAAGGCCCAGGTCCGGACTGTTGCGGCAGCACGACTTCCGGCTGCTCTGGGCGGGAGAGACCGCCAGCCGCTTCGGCAGCAACATCACTGGCGTCGCCATGCCGCTGGTGGCCGTGGTCACCCTGGACGCGAGTACCTTCTGGGTCAGCGCCCTGGCCGCCGCCGCGTGGCTGCCCTGGCTCCTGATCGGCCTGCCGGCCGGGGCATGGGTCGACCGGCTGCCCCGGCGTCCCCTCATGGTGACCTGCAATCTTCTCTCGCTCGTCCTCCTGCTCAGCGTGCCCGCCGCTGCCTGGCTCGACGTGCTGACCATGGGCCAGCTGCTCGTTGTCTCGCTGTTCACCGGCCTCGCAAACGTCTTCTTCTCCATCGCCTACCGGGTCTACCTGCCGTTCGTCGTCAATCGTGAGCACCTCACCGAGGCCAACGCCAAGCTGCAGGGCAGCGAGTCGGCGGCGCAGCTGGCCGGGCTCGGCGGCGGCGGCGTCCTGGCGGGGGTGTTCGGCGCGGTCACCGGACTGCTCGCCGACGCCGCGACCTTCCTTGCCTCCACGTTCTGCCTCCTCGGCATCCGCGCCACCGAACCGCCACCGAAGAAGCCTGAGCGCCCCACCACCCTGCGCAAGGACGTAGCGGAGGGCCTGCGGCACACCCTGCGAGACCCCTACCTGCGCGTTCTCACCACCTACGGCACCGTCACCAACCTGCTGCTCACCGGATACCAGGCCATCCTGACCGTATTCCTCGTTCGCGAGCTCCACGTCGGCGAGGCCACCGTGGGCTGGCTCCTCGCGGGCAGCAGCGTCGGCGGGCTGCTCGGTGCCGTCGTAGCCACTCCGATCGCCCGCCGCTTCGGCACAGCCCGCGGCATGCTCCTGTGCAAGTTCGCCACCGCTCCCTTCGGCCTGCTCATCCCACTTGCCGAACCGGGCTGGCGGGTCGTCCTGCTCCCCCTGGGCGGTGCCGTTCTCGCCCTGGGCGTGGTTTCCGCCAACGTCATCCAGGGTGCCTTCCGGCAGACGTACTGTCCGCCGCAGCTTCTCGGCCGGATCACCGCCAGTGTCTCCGTCGCCAACTTCGGTGCCATACCGGTCGGTTCGCTCCTCGGCGGTGTACTCGGCGGTGTGCTCGGACTACGGCCCACGCTCTGGCTGCTCACCTCTGGCCTTGCGGTCAGTTCTGTCCTGCTCCTGATCGGCCCGCTGCGTGGCCGCCGCGACCTGCCCACCGAACCCCCCGGCGACCTCGCCAAGCCTGCCGGGCCGGCGTCCGCCCTCGTGTCCGGCGCGGACGCCGGCGTCCTTGAGGACTCCGGGGTGCCCACCCCGCCCTTGCGGCGGGCACCCCGGGAGACAGACCCCGCGCAACGCTGATCCGACCCGACGGCCATCCGCATCCGCCTATCCGTCACCGAAAAGGAACCGAACAGGAGGGGTCCCGTGAGCGATCCCAGAAGCGGTTTCAGGAGTTCCGCGAGCGGCCTTCTGCTGTCCACGCCCGCGGCACCGCCGAGCGGTCTGCCACAGCCCGGTTCCGTCGACCTGTGGCTGCTCAGGATCTCCGACGCCCGGGACACCGGCCTCGACACGGCCATGCTGGACGCCGACGAGCGCCAGCGCGCCGCCGGACTGGCGTATGCGGAGGACAGAATCCGCTTCACTGCCGCCCACCTGACGCTCCGCCGTCTGCTGGGCGCCTACCTGGACATGCTTCCGCAGGACATCCGATACGGCCGGGAGCCCTGCCCGTGCTGCGGCGGCCCGCACGGACGGCCCATCGTCCTCGGGGCCACCTGCGGACTGCACTTCTCGCTCTCCCACCGGGGGGATCTGGTCCTGGTGGGGACCGCCGCCGCCCCTATCGGCGTAGACGTAGACCTGGTCCCCGACCCGGGCGGCGCCGCAGAGCTCGCGGCCATGCTTCACCCAGCCGAACAGCGCGAGATCGAGGCACTGCCACCCCCACGCCGGCCGCGGGCGCTGGCCCGGCTGTGGACCCGCAAGGAGGCCTACCTCAAAGGTCTGGGTACCGGCCTCGGCCGGGACCCGGCCACCGACTACGTCGGTTCCAAAAGCCCCGACGGCCTCTTGCCTCCCGTCGGCTGGACTCTGCTCGACATCGCAGTCGACCGGGGGTACGCAGCAGCCGTGGCCGTCCATGGTGAGGTGACAGTGCCCTCACCCCGGGTGAAGCGCCTGTCGGGGCGCGACATCCGCGGAGCCCTCGCCGGGCCGCCCGTGAAGGCGGCTGTGGAACCCCGCACATGAGGAAGGTCCCCGGACGGTTCGTCCGGGGACCTTCCTCATGCCGACGCGATCACCGGCGGCCGTGCTCAGCCTGCCGCCGCGATCCACTCGTCCAACTGCTCGGGCGTCGTGGCCGGATCGGCGACCAGCTCGGCCAGCGTGTCGTCGGCGCGATGCCGGGTGGAGACAGCGGGGCAGCGCGCACACGCCGCCACCCCGGTCTGCTGCCACCACTGGCACCGTGCCCGGAGGTGACACCGCGGGACCCGGCTGTCTTCCTGCGCGGCGGGCTTGTGCAGCACCCGTTCCACGAGCGTGCAGTCGCCGCCCCTGCGGTTCGCGCAGTCGCTGACGCAGTACGAGGCGAAGCGCAGGACGCGCCGCGGCTCGATGCCCTCCGGCACCTCGGCGAGAGCCTCGGAGGCCGGTACCGGATCGGCCAGGTACACGACCTGACCGTCCTGCCCCGACCGTACGCCCAGCACGACGGACTCGGGTGCGTGTGCATCGCCGCTGGGACACCAGGTCTTGGGAGACTCGTCCCGGTCCACGGTGGTCACCTCCGGCTCAGCAGGTGCTGGACTGGGTATCGATCCCAGCCACTCGGCCACCGACGCTCTGGCTCAGCGGCTCCGCACCGGATTCCCGGTCGTGGGCCGCGGCGAGCAGAATGCCGGCCTTGAGCTGGGCCGACGACGTGATGCGCGTGGTGGCGCTGTCCGACGCGGCCGCCACATTGGCGCCTGTGACGACGAGGCCGACGGCCAGCAGGGTGGCCGCTCCGGCCGCTGCAGCCTTACGGGTGGGATTCTCCATGGCGTACTCCTGTTCTCTGGTGGAAGCGAGCCATGAGCGTAGGGACGGCAGGGGCGCCGGCCCGGTAGTCAGCGGCGGCAGCCTACCGGCGGTTTCAGGACATGGGTGTCTGCGTGAAGCTTCGGACAGGGAGCGCAGTGACCTGCTGGGAGGCCAGATGCCGGCCATCCTCGTCGCTGGAGACCCGGAGGAGTGACATCGATTGCCGGAACCGGACTGATCCTGACCGCCGGCAAGATGCCGGAGACCGGTGCGGCCAGCCGCATGAACCTGGCACGGTGCCGACTACGACGTTGTGGCCCATGCCTTCTGGGCTGCGGCAGAGCGAGGGGCGCGGAAAGCCACGAAATGCCGGTATCCGCTGCCTGCCCCACCGCCGCTCGGGGCGTCAGTGCGATAACCGCCCTCGCCTCTCGCCGTCCCCGACGTTCAGTACCGTCATCTGTAGAAGACGGATACCCGCACGGTGTGGCTACTGCACGGCGACGGCTTCTGGGTCTGTGCCACGGCGACTGACATCCTCGGCCCACGCACTGTTCACCAGGGCGGGCCCCGGCTTCTGTGGCGCGAACTCACACGCGTCCGGAACGGGCCCGACCGGACCGGCACCCGCCGCGCCCACTGGCACCCTCTGCAGGACCACCCTCCAGCCCCTCACCGCCCCTCGTCCAAGTGGTCCAAGCACAACTCGTACCGGCCCTCCGCATGGATCTCCGACCACCCCTCCGGCACCGGCGCCGACGCCGGCCACAGCGCGCGGCGGCCCGCCGCGTCGCCCGCCACGACGAACGTGGCCAGCGCGTCGGCGAACGGGTCGTCCGGGGCCGGCCCCTCAAGGACCGTCAGGCTGCCGTCCGCACCCATCCGGGCCGCCCGGCCCGTCCGCCACATGCGGGCGGTGGCGCCCGACGTCGTGTCGAACGGGTCCGGCAGGAAGCGCTCACCCGTCGCGGCAGGCGCGCCGGCATAGCCGAGAGCCACCCCCGCCCCCGCCACATACAGCGCACCGACACCGCCCGAAGCCACCGGCCGCAGCTGCGCGTCCAGGACATAGGCCCGGTAGCCCGGCGCCGGCCGGGCCACCCCCGTACTCCGGTGCTCGACCACGAGATGCCCCTCCGCCCAGCCCCCACTGGTGATCAGCGACATGCCCTCCTCACGGGCGAGCGCCACCAGAGCGACCAGCACCTCGTCACTGCCACCGAGCAGCGCCCGCGCATCGCGGTCGCGCAGCCACCGCAGGATCTCCTGCGGCACCGCGTGCCGCAGCGAAAGATCCGGCACATGCACCTGCACACCCCGCACCAGCGCACCCAGCAGCCCGATCGCCGCATCCGCGTCCGGATAACCCCGCACCAGCCACGCCGCGTCCACCGGCTCGGCCAGCGTCGCCGCCACCACCGGGCCGCTGCCCACCACCGTCGCCCCGTCCTCGCCCAACGCCCACAACACCGGATCACCCGCGCTCAGCGGACGCGTACGGTCGGCATCCCGCAACGGCCACCGGCCGTCCGACGGCAGCAGATCCGCCGCCTCGTCCCGCACCAGCCGCGCCGCACCCGGCACCTGAGGCAACAGCAGATCGGCCGTCTCGTCGAGCAGCAACGCCACCGGCCGCACCGAACCGGGCAGCTTCTGCCCCGGGTCGGCCGGCAGACACGCCGCCCCCGTCTTCACGACCGCCAGCGCGGCCACCGCGAACGCCGTCGGCGACGACAACGCCGTCAGCACCGTCGCCCCGGGCCCCGCCCCGTGCGCCACCAGCGCATGCGCCAGCAGATCCGAGCGGGAATCCAGCTCCGCGTAGTCCATGCCCGACAGCGCCGGAGCCTTCGGCGCCCGCCGCACCCGGGCCTCGAACAACTCCGCCACCGTCGCCGCCGGCAACACATGACGGCTGCTCTCCCACACCCCGTCCCACGCCTTGCTGCGCCCGTCCGGCAACAGCTCGCTCAGCACCGTCTCCGGGCGGTCGAGCGCCGCCGCCAGCAGGGCGGTCAACTGCCCGGTCAGCGTCGCGGCCACCGTCTCACCGACCGTCTCGTGCCGGTACGTCGTCGTCAGCGCGATCCCCGCCGGCGCACCCTCCGGTGTCTGCCGCTCCGTCAGGGTGAACCCCACATCGGTCGCGGGCAACGGCAGCCCCGGCCGCTGCGGCAGCACCGTAACCCCGCCCGCCGCGAATTGCCCGACCGTCTCCTGCAACACCGTCAGCGCCACACCCCCCGTCCCCGCCAGCGGCGCCCCACCGCTCCGGTACGCGGCCACATCCTGCTCCCGCGCCCGGCGCACCAGCTCACTGAACGCCGGATCACCCGACGCGTCCACGGTCAGCGCCAGCACCCTCCCGTACGCCCCGACCGCACCCCGCAGACCCTCGTTGTCGCGGGCCGGCACCGGCGCGGCCACCGTGATCCCGCCCGCCGTCCCCAGCCGGCCGAGCAGCGCGGTCACCGCCGCGTGCACCACCATGAACACCGTGGCACCCTGCGCGGCCGCGAACCGGGTCAGCCGCGCGTGCAGCGCCTCGTCCAGGTCGAGCTCCAGACGGCCCGGAGCCGTGTCGAACGCCCGGGGCCCGCTGCCCGGCAGCTGCGTCAGCGCCGCGTCCCCGTACGGCGAGCGCGGCGCGTACCGCACCAGCTCCCGCGACGCTGCGGGGACATCGCCGCCCGCCAGCGTCCGGTGCACCCGGGCCAGCTCGGCGGCCAGCGGCAGCTGCGACCACAGGTCCACATCGGTGGCGGGCAGCGCCAGCTCCAGGAGATGGTCGTCCGGAGCCAGCGACCGCAGCCGCGTCCCCGCCGTGCCCACCCGGGAGTTGCGCAGCACCTCGTGCCGCCGCCCCAGCACGGCAAGCGTCTCGTCCAGGACACGTACGTCCAGCGCCCCGCGCAGCCGCAGCGCCAGCACGACACTGTCCGTACCGGCCGTACCGGGCCCGATCGCCGCCGCCGGCGCCTCGCTCAGCAGCGCGGCCAGCGCGGCCGGCGTCGGCGCCTCGCGCAGAGCGGCCGGGCTGCCCGGACCGGTGCCCAGCGTCTCGCGCAACCGCCCCAGCAACCGCACCGCGGCCAGCGAATGCCCACCGACCCGGAAGAAGTCGCAGTCCGCGTCGATCAGCCGCCGCGGCAGCCCCAGCACCTCCGCGAACAGATCCCGCACGATCTCCTGGAGCGGCGTGCCCGGCGGCGTGCCCGGCCCGGCCGCCTCCGGCCGAGGGGCGGACAGAGCCGCACGGTCCACCAGCCCGTCACCGTCCAACGGCAGCTCCCGGTGGACCACCAGCGCGGCGGGAACCAGCCCGTCGGGCAGCCGCTGACGCAGATACCCGCGCAGCACCACATCCAGGGCCACCGCCCGGTCGAAGGCCACAGGCACATTGGCTACCGGCCCGTCCGGAACCGGCGAGGACACGAACACACCGGTCAGCGGCCCGTCGGACGGCAGCGCCGCCTCATCCACGTACACGATGTCCAGCGAGTCCGGCGCGCCCGGCGACCACGTCGGCAGCGCCCGGTAACCCAGCCGCTCCCCGGCCGCACACCACTCCTCCGGATCCGGCGCGGGCCCCGCCTCGTCCAGCGCCGCCACCGCCTCGGCCACCCCGGCAACCCCCGCCCCCGGCTCGTCCAGCAGACGCATCGCCCGGTACGCCCCGTACACCCGGCGGTTCGGCACCCCCGACAGACGCAGCGCGGCCGGCCGGTCCGCGTCCAGCACCTTCTCGATGTCGTCCGTGCCGGTCACCGTCCCGCCCCACACCAGCGCGGGCACCTCCGACAGATCGGCGGCGGGCGCGGCCGTCGACAGCACGACGTCATAGCGGAAACGGACCGGCTCGTTGTGGTGCACGCCGCGCCGCACCCGTACGTCCACGGCACGCACCGCGGGCAGTTCACGGGCGAGAGCGGCGAACAGCGCCGGGGACAGCAGCAGCTCGGTCTCCCGCGCCGCGCGGTCCGCGACGGCCTCGCGCACCTCCTCGACGTCCCGGCCCGCCGCACCACCGGCCAGCTCGGCACCGGTCAGCCGGGCGCGCGCCAGATCGAGATTGCGCAGATCGCCCAGCAGCACCGAACCGCCCGGCGCCAGCAGCGGCAGCACCCGCTCGACCACGGTGCGCAGATGGTCCGGGCCGGGGAAGTACTGGGCCACGGAGTTGACGACGACCGTGTCGAAGTGCCCCACGGGCAGCCCGTCGGTGTCGTCCGCGTCGCGCCGCCCGACCCGCACCCTGCCCCGCAGCACCGCGTCCTCGCGGACCAGGGCGCCCAGCGCCTCGACAGCCGTACGGGAGAAGTCGGTCGCCCAGTACTCCTCGCACTCCTCGTCCCGGGCCAGCTCCGCCATCAGCAGCCCCGAGCCCGCCCCGATCTCCAGGACCCGCCGCCGCCCCAGCTCCCGCACCCGCCGCACGGTCGCCCGGCGCCACTCACCCAGCTCGTCCCCGGGAAGATACGCGGCCTCGGGCCCGCCGGCCGGGGCGGCACTGTGCAGCGCCTCATGGATCTCCCGCCACCCCTCGGTCAGCGCCCGCCCGTCGGCGGCGGGAGCGGCACCGTCCGGCACCACGTGCCCCACGAGATACCGCTCCCCGTCCGCGTCCGTATGGACCGTCACCACGGCCTCCGAAACGGCCGGATGGGCGGTCAGCACGGACTCGATCCCGTGCAGCTCCGCCCGCAGACCGTGCAGCGTCACATACCCGTCGACCCGGCCCGCGTACTCCAGCGCCCCGTCCGTACGCAGCAGCACCTTGTCCCCGGTACGCAACAGCCGCCCGCCCACACCGGTGAACCGGTCCTCGACGAAACGACGGGCCGTCAGCTCCGGCCGCCCCAGATAACCGTCCGCGAGACCGGGCCCGCCCAGCAGCAGCTCCCCGACCGTGCCCGGGGCCGCCGGCATCCCGTCCGCACCGACGACCACGGCGGCCGTGGACCCGACCGGCCGCCCGACAGGAACGGCCCCGCCGGTCTCCGGAGCCTCGGTGATCTCGTGGCACAGCGCGAACGCGGCCGTCTCCGCCGTCCCGTACACATACAGCAGCCGCCTCGGCGGCCCCGCCCGCAGAACCTGCCGCACCCGGTGCGGATCACAGCTCCCGCCACCGACGAGCAGCACCCGCAGCGACGCGAACGCGGCCGGACGGTCGCGGACGATCCGGTGGAACCGCGCACTCGTCAGCAGCGCGACCGTGACCCCGTGCTCGACCAGGGCGCGCCGCAGCCGCTCCGGACCCGCGACGGCCGCGCCCGACAGGACGACCAGCCGTGCACCGGCGGCCAGCGTCGCCCAGATCTCGAACGCGGCCGAGGCGGAGGCGGGGCCCGCGACCTGCGCGACCACGTCGTCGGCGCCCGGCCGGACCGGCGCACCGGACCGCACCAGCGCGTCCAGCGCGCGGTGCGCGACGACGACACCCTCGGGGGTGGCATCGGTGCCCGGGGTGTAGCAGACGTACGCGGTGTCGTCCTCGGAGTACGCAACGCCGTCGGGCAGTTCGCCGTCGTACCGGGAGATCTCGGCGGCCGCCGCGTCCAGAGGGAGCAGGGCGGCGCCCAGATCCGCGTAGTCCGGGGTCCCCTCGTTCTCCGTCAGCACGGCGCGGGCGGCACTGTCGCTCACGATCCGCCGGCGGTGCCCCACGGGATCGGCCGGATCGAGCGCCACATACGCCGCCCCGGCCCGCAACACGGCGAGCAGCGCCGTCACGAGCAGCGGCCCGGGACGCAGACTCGTCACCACCCGGTCGCCGGAGCCGATGCCGCGCGCCGCGAGAAGCCGGGCCAGCCGGTTGGCCGCACGGCTCAGCTCACGGTAGGTCAGGGAGGAGGCCGTGCCGCCTTCGTGGCCGGGGGCGTGCACGGCGACCGCGTCGGGCCGTGCGGCGACCTGCTGCTCGATGAGACCGGAGAGGGACGTCATGGAGAGCTCCTTCGACAGCGGCTTCCGCCTTGGCAAGATATTGCCAAGACGTTGGCAGCAAAGGCTCGAAGGATTCTCCTGAGCCACTGGAGCCCCGCCATAACCGCAGGTCGCCACATCGGCCCCAAGGCCCCGCGGACACCCGGATGTTGCCAGAACCGGCACGGAGAGACGGAGAGCAGCGCCACCCCCGGCCACTCAACCGACCGGCTCCAGCGGCTCTGTGGCCGTGCTCCTGCCCACCCCTGGCATCCTCGGTGATGCGACACACGGTTGTGAAAACCGGCCGGAGGTCCCCCCTCCACAGCCCGCCCGGTCCTGCCCGGGCGGGCTGCCGGTGTCCACGCCTCCGCTACCGCGCCCCGACGTCGTAGGCCGTACCGCCGGCCACGGCCCCGAGCTTGTCCGGGTTGGCCACATTGTGGATGGCGGTGATACGGCCTTCGGCGTCGAAGTCGAAGGTCACGGTGGCGATCACCCCAGAATCACCACTCGGTGCGGGGCTGCCGTCCGGGTCTCCTGCCGTGCGTTCATCGCCGGGTCCTTCCTCGCTGGCCACTGACAACCACCGGATGGAGGCAGGACCCCCGGACATGACCGAAGCCCCCGCGGCGCTCGGTGAGCGGAGGAGGCTTCTCGGTTGCTGCGAGGGTCAATCGGCCGACGCCCCGGAAAGAGAACTCAGGCGATGGCCCAGGGGGTCCGGCCACGCGAAGCCGTACCGAACGGCTCCCGGCCGGCGTCCCACGAAGGCTGGAGCGCGGCGGAGACGATGCCCCACAAGTGCCCCGCCGTGAGCGTGCGCACCGGTACGACGACCTGACCGGCGAGGCTGACGCCGTACGCCGACTGCAGCGCGCTGACGATGCCGATGAGGGCCATGGAGTCGAGCCCGTAGTGCTCCATCGGGACATCGGCGTCGGGCGCCTTCCCCTTGGCCAGACCGGGGAGGCCCTGCCGGAGAATGGTCTCGAACCTCGCGTTCCACGGTGTCTGTGCCATGGGCGGACTTCCTTCCGGCTGCCGGGACGATCAGGCGGCGCGCGAGCCTGCGTGCGCACGTACGCCACGGTGTCGTGTCCCGCTCGAGCCGCCATGGACAGGCGCTCGGGCCGGTGACGAGCCGGGAGCCGGTCAGGCGGTGGGGGCGACCGGCCAGCCGATGTCGCCCTGCGGCGCGACGGGCCGGACGGTGTCGCCCTTCGGAGCCACCGGCCAGCCGATGCCGTCGGCGGAGACATGCGTGGAGCCGGCGGCGGTACGGGGCCAGCCGATGCCGTCGTCCGCGGCGCCGATCCCCGCCGAGGTGAGAACGGCGGAGGCGACGGCGGCGGTGCTGACGAGGATGCGGGCGATGTTCGTCATGGCGGAACTCCTCTGTGACAAGTTTTGTGTGCCGCGTTGGCAACTTCTTGTCCAGAAGACTGGCAACACCGCCTAGGGATTCACTCGGAATCCGCTCGGAAATGAGTCGAGAAAAGAGAAGCTCGCGCGCGCGAGGCGGAAGAACCCCGGACCCCTGACCCGGCATCACCTCCCTGACCTGCGCCTACACATCAGCCGGCGAAGCTTTGTCGGATTTGGCAACGCTTGGCAAACACTGGAGAGATGAGCCAGAGGAACTGGATATCGCCCCCACGCCCGCCGCCCCGACTCGAATATCGCTGGAGCGGGCATTGCCAAATCCTCATGCCGTTGGGCAACATATTGCCAAGAGGTAGGCAATTACCTGGCACAGTTCCCCGACAGTGGGGGGGGAGGCCCCGGAAGTGAACGTGCAGACGCCCCACAGTGAACGAAGGGTCCATCTCGACACGGCCACAGCGGGCCACACACCCGCAGCGGTACGCGCCGTCGTCACGGAATCCCTGCGCAGGGAGGACGAGCACGGGACGCACGAGTTCGAGGAATCCCTCGAACACATCACGCGGACCGAGATCCACGAACGCCTCGGCGCCCTGCTCTCCGTACCCGCAGCCGACACCGCCCCCGTCACCGCCGCGGCCGACGCCTTCCACGACACGCTCACCCGACTGCCCCTCGGCCCGCGCGACCGGATCTGGACGACGCCGTACGAGGACGTCGCCCGCCTCACCACCCTCTACGCGATCCGCGACCGCACCCGCTGCCGCCTCGACGTCATCCCGCTGGACACGGCCGGCGACCTGGACCTGGAATGGATGTCCGCCCACATCGACGACGACGTCGCCCTGGTCAGCGTGCCGCTCGTCCCCACCGCCGTCGGCATCGTCCACCCGGTCGAGAAGATCGGACACCTCCTCGCCCCCCACCGCTGCCTGTACGCCGTGGACGTCTCGTACGCCATCGCCCAACTGCCCGTCGACGCGGCACGCATCCACGCCGACCTGCTCACCGGCGACGGCTGGCGCTTCCTGGGCGGCCCCCCGGCCGTCGGCTTCGCCTACACCTCCCCCCGCCTGCGCACCACGCTCAACGACGAGCCCCCCGCGGACCCTCCGCACAGCGCATACGTGGCCGGCCTCAACACCGCCCTGCTCCTGCACGAAAAGGAAGCGACCGCACCACGCGCCAACCTCTACCCCCACCTCCGCGAAGCCGTGGAACACATCCCCGGCATCGCACTCATCGCCCCCGGCCGCACCCAGTCCGCCGTCCTCGCCTTCCACCACACCGAAATCCCCGCAGCACAACTACGCCGAGAACTCCGGGCCCGAGGCGTCCTCATCCGCAAGACGGTCGCCCAGGAAATGCCCCTGTACCTCCCCGCCCAGGGCATCACCACGGCCCTCCACGCCTCCCCGCACCCCCACACAACCCCCCACGACCTGACCTCCCTGACCCAAGCCCTCACCCACATCACGCCCGCCCCCGTCCCCCACTCCACCCCAGCCCCCCGCTCCCAACGAGGCACCCACGCCCACCTGACACTCCTGTAGGAACCTTGCGGGCCGACGAACGGGCCGACCTACGACACCACCGAAGCCACCTGGCCCGAGCCGCCTCACCACCAGGCCCGCCCGAGACGACGATCCGGCGGATCGCTGCCGATTTGGGGATCAACCCCGAGACTCTGCGGAACTGGGTCCGGGCGGCTGAAGCGGTGCCGGCCCCGGGGGAGGGGCCGGCCGACGCCCCCAGGGGGTGTCGGAGGCGGAGAACACCGCTCTGCGGAAGAAGGTCCGTGAGCTGGAGGAAGAGCGCGAGGTCCTGCGGAAGGCGGCGAAAGTCCTTGTCGATGAGCCCGTCGAGAAGGTGCGGGGATGTGCCCGCGACTTCTTCCAGTGCGGCCCGGACCGCCTCGGTGATCAGCTCCAGGCGGGTCAGGTCACGCACCGCAGCCAGGACGTGGGTGGAATCGGTGCGCCGCGTGGTGCGCTCGCGCACCAGTCCGGCCTCCTTGAGGCGGACCAGCGCGAAGGTCGAGGAGGCGGTCGGCACGGCCGTCCTCGGTGAGACGGTCGCGGAAGTCGCCCAGCACGCTGTGATGGAAACCGGGATCATCCAGCTCCATGGCCTTGGAGTACTTGAAGTCGATGCGGCAGCGGACCGCCTATGCGGCCTGCTGGTCGGAGAAGCCGAGCAGGAACTGCAGCACATAGACGGTGGCCAGCTGGGCAGGCGAAAGCCCAGGACGCCCGTCCCGCGGGTACCAGTCGGCGAAGTCCTCGTCGCACCACAGCCCGTCAGCCGGTCACGCACCCACATCGCCGTCGTGCCATCCGGGTTGCTCGCCTGCGCGATCTGCGCGGTCAGAGACGGAACGTGCTCACCGGAACGGGGGCAGGGACAGCGGGCACCTCAACAGCTGCATCGGACGACGGAACCGTCCGTGCATGCCTGGTGACCATGCTGCCGCACCGGGAATCTCCAAGATCACCGACAGAATCAAGCTCAGATCATTCGGACAACTTGTTGTGACGTGAGCCAAGGTGAAGCCGCGCCATAGTCGCAAAATGCTGAATTTCCGGCATTGTGCGGTGCCGGGTGTACGCGAGAGCGACCACCGCTGGCTCCATGTCTTGAATTTCAACGGTCGCAACATCGTCGCGGCGGTGGTACCGCGCAACGCTGGCAGGAAGGATGCAAAATCCTTCCCCTGCGGCCACTGCCTCCAGTCGCTCTTCGACGGCTGCGAGGGGTCGACTGAGGGGTACTGAATTTACCCGCCATCCCGGTATCTCATCGGGACCATCGACCGATGGCAGAGAACACAGCCCTTCCAAGGACACGCGAGTGAGACGGGCCAGCGGAGAGGCGACTGAAATCGCGGCCACTCGCGGCACGTCGAACAAGATGACATGCTGCAGCTCAGGTGATTTGAGGGGAAGCCAAACAAAGCTGATGTCTACGGTGCCGTCCAGCAGGTATGGTTCCTGTTCGATTATAGGAACATAGCGCGCATGGATCGAGAGGTCGGGGTATGCGGCACGGAATTCGTTGAGCAAGGCTGTGGACGGAACACCGGGCATGAAGCCGACTGTGAATTCGTTGCCGGTACGAGCTGCGGCACGGACGCGGCGTTCCAGGGCGACAGCGGAAGCCAGTAGGGGGACAGCGTCCTCCAGTAGTTGCCGACCAGCTTCTGTGAGCACCGTTCCACGCCGGTCGCGGGTGAACAGTGTTACGCGGAGGGATCGTTCGAGTGCCTGAATCTGACGGCTGAGTGCTGGCTGAGTGATGTGAAGTTCCGCCGCCGCCCGCACATAACTCTGGCTCTGGGCGACAGCTACGAAGTAGCTGAGCTTGCGAAGGTCGACTGGCATGGCGAGCAGCCTACGCGCGGACGCGCCGAGTGGATCAACACCCTCATGCCTGAAGGGCATCACTGCGCAAGAAAGAGGCATTGGCGGTACGAGCAACATCAGGCGAACCTTGGAGGGCTGCCGCGGGCGTCCCGCCGCGAGGTCTGGTTCAGGCGCGACGTGACGACAATACGAACAGCAATACACGAGAATTTTTTGCGACCACTTCCTATTCCTTCATCCTGATGTCGATGGCTTGACGCATGCACGAGAAGTGATAGGTCACAGAAGAGCGAAAGCACGAGAGGTGCATCTGATGGAATCGATCCTGATCCCTGACTGGATACTGCAGTACGTCGAGGCATGCAACCGGCACGACGCAGTGGCGGTGGTCGATTTGATGGCGGAGGACGTGCGGGTGGTCGACACGGCATTCGGCGGAGAATTTAAGGGCCGTGAGGCAGTGCAGCAGCTCCTTGTGAGAATGGACGCGAACCTGTCCAGCGACTACCGGTTCACCGTTCATAAAGCTGTCACGTCAGGGGATGACTACGCCTTCGAATGGACACTCTCCGGAACCAACGACCGAACCAACCCGGAACTTGGGCTGCCTGCCACCGGAAATAAATTTACAGTTCCCGGTCTTACGATTGGCTCCCGCCGCGACGGCGAGATCACAGAAAACCGAGACTACTGGAATGTCGCCGGATTCCTGATGCAAGTCGGCCTGATGCCCCCGCTCGGGAAAAATGGGTGATATTGACCTCGGTCTCTCGTGGCGGCCCGTCGGACTCCCCGACGGGTCGTTTCGAGCGGTGTATCTCGGTTGCCGATGGCTGCTGACATCGCGCGGAGCGCCGGCTGCCGAAATGGAGTGGCAGGGGTGGGGCTATGCGGGAGACGGAGGGGTTCGGGGTGTCGCATGTGGGGCGCCCGGGTGCGGTGCTGGCCGACGGTAGTGAGCCGGAGCCGGAGCCGGAGGGCACGCCGGTGTCCGCGCCGATACTGCGGCCGTTGACCGGACCGTCGGCATGCGTTCCCGCACTGTCCCTGGAGCATGCGTCGTCCACCGCATTTCCCTTCCCCCTGCACGTACTTCCCGCGGCACTGTCTCTTCCGGAACCGGGGCGCGGGAGTAGACCCGTCACGGGACGGCACAACCACCCCGAGCTTCGCGAACCGCGTCGGTTCACGGTCACGATGTCGTCTCACCGCCTCGCGCAGGCCTGTCGTACACCCGGATGGGGAAAGGATGGAAGCGCATACATATCTGGGGTGCACCCTGAGCTGAACAGGAGCAACAGGTATGGACATCGAGCGAGGCGGTTCGGTCACTCGACGATCGGCTCTCACCATCGGCGGCGCCACCGTCGTCGGGTTGGCGGGCGGAACCCGCCCGGCCGCAGCGACCGCAGGGTCCTCGGCGGTCTCCGCCGGGGCCGTCGACGAAGCGCGGGCGGCGACGGTGCGGAAGTTCGAGGCCGACACCACCCGAGTGCTGCGGAACCCGTTGACGGGATGGGTGCTCTACGGCAGTGCCCGTCCGCCGGCCGATTTCTGGAGCCATTACGACACCATGTCCGTGCCCGGCAGAGTTACCACGGTCAAGGTGTCGGACTACGCGCAGACCCTCTACCTCCGGCTGAGCTGGGCTCTGCTCAACCCCAGCGAGGGCGTCTACGGCTGGGACACCGACGACACACTGCGCGGCATGATCAAGGAGGCCAGGCGGCGCGGCATGCGCCTCGCCCTGCGCGTCGTCGTCGACAGCCGTGACAAGCACGAGAGCTTCACCCCGAACTACGTGCGCGAGGCCGGGGCCCGCGGCTACGAGACGACCACGGGCAGTGCCACCGTCTGGTCGCCCTATCCCGACGACGAGATCTTCCAGAAGCACTACGCGAGGTTCGTGAAGGCGCTGTCGCTCCGCTTCGACCGGCCCGGAGAGGTCGATTTCATCGACGGCTACGGGCTGGGCAAGTGGGGCGAGGGGCATTCCCTGCTCTATCTCGACGAAAGCAACCGCTCAGCGGTCTTCAACTGGAACATCGACCTGTACCTCAAGTACTTCCAGCACGTGCCTGTGGCCGTCAACTACCACCGCCTCATCGGCTCCACCAAGGGATGGGGCGCCCCCGACCCCGTCAGCACCACCCTCCTGAACGGCGCCTACCGCAAGGGCTGCGTGCTGCGGCACGACGCATTCGGCATGAGCGCCTACTACGGCGCGTGGGAGCGGGAGATGGCCGCCGCCTGGAAGCACCGGCGCCCGGTCATCCTCGAAGGCGGCTGGGTCACCTCACAGCACGACATCACCCAGGACCCTCGTGGCTACGAGACAGTCGCTGACGTGCGTCGCGGAGAGTACTTCGATTCCGAGAAGGCCCAGACGAACACGATGGACTTCCGGGTGAACGAGACCGACAGCTGGTTCCACGACACCTTCGACCTGGTCACCGACTACGTGGCCCGCGGCGGCTACCGGCTGCGTCCGGTCCAGGTGTCCGTGCCGTCGGCCTTCGCGAGCGGCGGCAGGATGGGCCTTGACCCCTGATCCTGGACACACGAGACACTGGATCCTGAGGATCTGAGAACGGACATCTCGTGGTCATGAAGAACTACCCGCTGGAGTTCAAGGCGGACGCGGTCGCGCTGTACGAGTCGCGGCCGGAAGCGACGATCAGGTCGGTCGCGGCCGATCTGGGGATCAACCCGGAGACCCTGCGGAACTGGGTGAGGGCAGCCGGGGTGAGCCGTCCCCGAGGACGACGGACGCAAGAACCGGCCCAGCCGCCGGTACCGCTGGAGGCGGAGAACGCCGCCTTGCGAAAGAAGGTCCGCGAGTTGGAGGAGGAACGGGAGATCCTGCGGAAGGCGGCGAAGTATTTCGCCGGGGAGACGCGCTGGTGAACCGCTTCCAGTGTGTCGCCGACCTCCAGCGCCGTCACGGCGTGAAGCGGCTCTGCAGGATCCTCGGCGTCAGCCGCTCGAGCTTCTACTACTGGCAACGGACAGCCGCTGACCGGGCCGCCCGGCAGGTGGCCGACGCCCGCCTGGCAGCCCGGATACGGGCGGTGCACCAGGAATCGGACGGCACCTACGGAGCCCCGAGGATCACCGCCGAGCTCCGCGAGGAGAACGGTGTCGCGGTCAGCCACAAGCGCGTCGCCAGGATCATGCGGGCGTCCGGGATCCAAGGGATCCGGTTGCGGCGCCGGCACCGCACCACCGTCTCTGACCCGGCCGCGGCCAAGGCCCCGGACCTGATCGGCCGCGACTTCACCGCGGACAAGCCGAACACGAAGTACGTCGGTGACATCACCTACCTGCCCGTCGCCGGCGGGAAGTTCTGCTACCTGGCGACCGTCATCGACCTCGCATCGCGCCGTCTCGTCGGCTGGGCGATCGCCGACCACATGCGCGCGGATCTCGTCACCGACGCCCTGGCCGCGGCGATCCGCACCCGCGGCAGCCTTGCCGGATCGATCATGCACACCGACCACGGAGCCCAGTACACGAGCAGGAGTTTCGCCGAAGCCTGCAGGTCAGCAGGGGTGCGGCGAAGTATGAGCGCGGTCGGGTCCAGCGCGGACAACGCACTCGCCGAGTCCTTCAACGCGACCTTCAAACGCGAGACCCTGCAAGGACGAAAGAGCTGGCCGACCGAGCGCGAGGCCCGACTCGACGCCTTCCGATGGCTCCACCGCTACAACACCCGACGCCGACACTCCCGCCTCGGACAACGACCACCGATCACCTTCGAAAACGCCCTCCGCCACACACCAACTACGCTGGCACAAGCCGCATAACCCGTGTCCAGAATTCGGGGTCAAGGCCCGGGCTCGGTCTGGGCATCTATGCTGCGATACGCGCCCATGCCCAGGCAGCCACGTCGTGTGCCGGGAGCCTGCCGGCCATACTCAAGAAGCTGACTGAATGATCGCTCACGACGAAGGGAACAGTGCCGTGACGCCGCGTGTGTGGGAACGACTCCTTGGCGGTGGCCTTTTGTTCGGTGCCTTTCTGATGCTTGTGATCGGGTTCGGCACCTCACGGTCGGACGGCTCGTTCGGCACATTCGCAATTGCTGTGGCCCTCGGGGGCGCAGGCGTGTGGCTGATCCGTGGAACCCACCTCTTCAAGAGGTAGTGGCTCCCTCCCAGCCATCGGATACCACACGAACGAGGACGACCGGGCCACCACCCCCTTAGCCTCGATCGTTCATGAGTCCTCGTCGGTTCACTGACGGGGACTCTTGCTTGCGAGCTGCGGAATTTCGAGGGCTGGGGCAGGTTGGCGGCCCGGCTGTCGCGTCGGGTGGGCGTCGGGGTTCCACGGCTCCCGGGATGTTGCTGTGGCTCGTCGGGACGGTCGGAGTTGCTGGTCAGCCGGGGTTCGGCAGGGCTGCGAGTCGCTGGATCGCGCGGGTGATCACATCTGTCCAGGGCCATTGGGCGGTGAGGCGGAGCCAGCGGCGGCGGCCGGTGGTGACCAGTTGGGCGGCGGCGGAGAACAGCCGCAGGCGGAGCTTCTTGGGTTCCCAGCGGCGGGTTTTGCTGGTCAGGGCGAGCATGGGCATCCAGGCGAGGAGGCCGAGTGCGAGGGAGACGATCTCCAGCCAGATCTGGTTCTGCGCGGTGTCGTGCAGAGGCAGGTTGCGCAGGCCGGTGTCGCGGGCGTTTCGGATCCGGTCCTCGCAGCGGGCCCGCCGGCGGTGACGTAGTTCCAGGTCGGCGAGCTGGCCGCCCTTGGTGTTGGTCGCGAAGCAGGTCAGCCGTAGTCCGTCGAGGTCGGTGAAGCGCAACTGGGCGCCGGGGTGGGGCCGTTCCTTGCGGACGATCAGCCGCATGCCCCTGGGCCACGTGCTCAGGTCGGGCATGTCGGTGATCTCCGCGACCCAGGCGCCGGGCCGCTCGGTGCCGTCGGCGTCGTAGGCCGGTGTCCATGCCTTCTTCGGGATCTTCAGGACGGCTTGGTGGATGACGTCGGTGATGGTCATGCCGACGGAATACGACAGCCACCGGCCCCGGCGGGTGAGCCAGTCGAGGAAGGCGTGGGTGCCGCCGGCGGAGTCGGTGCGGATCAGTGTCTGCCGGCCCCGCCGCAGATGTTTGGGGAGTTGGGCCAAGGCGAGTTGGGTGGTCTCGATGTGATCGCTCGCGGTGTTGGAGCCGGCGTTGCCGGCCCGGCAGCGCGGGCGAGATCCACAGGATCTCTCCGGCTGGGTCGGTGACGACCTGCACGTTCACCCCGTGCCGCTTGTGCTTCGCCGAGTAGTCGGCCTTGCCGTCGCCGACGCGGTCGCACTCGGCGAGCGTGCCGTCCAGGAGGACGAATTCCGGGTCGTGCGAGCGCAGCGTCTTGAGCAGGCCCGGTGCCTGGTCGGCGAGCAGGCCGGTGACGGAGGTGACGTAGGCATGGGCGGTGCCGACGGATATCCCAAAGCCGGCGGCGATGCGGGCGAGAGTGTCGTGGCGGCGCAGGTACACGAGTGCGACCAGCGCACGACGGTGCGGCGAGTTTGCACCGGCGGTCACCCTCACGGATGACGATGAGCATCGCGACCCACTCGACCAGGGCGTGAGGCAGGTCGAGTGCGGCAGGATACGGAACCAACAGGGCTCCTGTGCTGCTGAGTTGAGACGTCGAACACCTCCCTCAACGGCGCGGGAGCCCTGTCCGTTGCGCACCCCGACCTTCACACCGCTCCGTCACCCGATCAGTGGCCACGCTGAAAACGCTCAATGAACGCAAGGACCTGACCAGTTTCCGAATCGATGACCGCTCGGAAGCCGGGATCAACAACATCTGGATCGAGCGGACGATCAAGAACAACAGCAGTGAGAAGTCCAATTACTCCTGGGACTGGGAGGCCGTGGACGCCAGCGGTACCCGTGTCGCGCACAGCACTCAGTTCGTGACCGACGTCCAGCCCGGCCAGACTTCCAAGGGCGAGATGCCCACCGTCCTCCAGAGCACCGACGGCGTGAAGCTGAATGTCACTTCCTTCCAGCGCACCGCAGCACCCTGACGGTTGTTCTAGAGGTTCGGGATCTCACATATCACTGTCGTGGGAGCTGGCCGCTTACGCCGCCCATTCCAATCCGAGGTTGGCGAGGGCGGCGAGCTGGGTGGTGTCGAGGCGGTCACGTCGGGATTTCTGGTTGCTGACCCAAACGCCCAGCCGAACGGCGGTCTCTGTGCCGCTGCCTGCCTCTACCAGAACCTTTGTGTGCTCCCTGGGCACGACGGTCTTCCCTTCGCGTTGGATGTACTGGCGCAGGGCTGCCACGCCTCGTGTGAACGCGTCGGAGCCTTTCGCTGCTCCGGTCTTCGTACCGGCCGGCACCGGGGCCTTCCGCACCCGTACAGTCGCTGCTCGCACACCGAGTTCGCCCAGGCGCCGCTGCTGCTCCGGATTCAGCCGTGCCCAGTCCCGGGCTTGCCGGGCGACCCAGCGCCCGATGTCGTCGCCCCGGTAGGTGACGCCGGGCTGGACGTCCTTGAGCGCGCCGCCGACGTTCAGGAGGGCGGCCAGGCCGACGTAATGGCGTTGCCAGTCGACGGTCCAGCCCAGCTGTCCGGGGTTCCAGTCGGGGTCGATCGCCGTGAGCTGCTCGGCACGCCGCTGCGCGCGCTCGGGGTCTTTGCCGAGTCCGCCGGGCCGCCGGAGGTTGGTCAGCCATTGGCCCACGGGCTTGTCGAGGGCGACCGCGTGCCGTGGGGCGGCCAGTGCCCCGGCCTCCCGGTAGTAGGCGCGGGCCGCGGCGAGGTTCTCCTCGAACTGGGCATCAGCGGTGTCCCAGATCATGCCGAGTTCCTCGAGCTCGGCTGCGCGGGTGCTGTTCATGGTTCCGGCCCGGTAGGCGCGCCTCTGGTCGGACAGCCACCTGCCCAGTGGATACGCGCCTTCCTGGTGTTCGTAGGGGACGTCCAGGTCGTCTTCCCGGTCGCGGTAGCGGCGGGCGGCGTCGTACCCGCGGGTCCAGTCCTGCCGTTCGGTGTCCAGGACCTGGAACTTGATCCATTTGGCGATCATCACCGGGTCCCGGGGGGCGGCGAAGTGATGGTACGGAACCAGACACTGCCCCGAACACCGCTAACCACCCACCCCACACACACGACACCAGACCTTCAGCGGGAAACGACACCGGCCTTCAGCAAAAGAGCGACACCCGGCACCGGTCGAGGTGTTCGTGGGCTTGCGCGTCGCCTGTGGCGGCGAGGGCTGCCTGGCGTCGTAGGAAGCGTTTGTAGGTGATCACGCCTGCTGCGAGGTAACTCATCGCGATGCTTCCGGGTATGGCGACGGCGAGGTACAGGGTGTTGTTGTCCGCAGTGGGCGGGATGCGTTCAGACCACAGGTGGTGGTGTTCGCCCCGCCGGGGTGGGGGTGGCGCCGAATCCGGGATGCTACACAGCTCGCCTGCTGATGCACCCCGGACCCTGGAACCGCCAGGAAGGCGGCTGTACGCCCGCCTCCCGCCCTCGGCTCCCGTCTGGGCAGAAACCAACGCCAAGAGCGCCACGGGAGGCCGGGAGGCGGGCACGCAGGGGCTATGGGCTGGTTCTGCCAAAGCTACATGTGCATCAGAAGTGATGCAGACTGGCCCCAGACCCCATCCCCACCCCCGAAAAGAAGCACACTCCGTCACCACACCCCCGGGGCCGGCCACCCCTCCACCTAGCCAGCCGCCCGCGCAGCGGGCACGTCCTGGAGGCGCAGCCGGAAGGACGCACCGGCGGCGTAGTGGCCGGTCAAGGCCCAGAGCGCAGCGGCGGGCCGCCCACACTCCAGGGGCCTGGAGCGAAGCGCGAGGCCCCCCGCGAAGGCGAAGCCGAAGCCGCCGGGGCGAAGCCCCGGCCCATCACGCTCCGCGAAGCGGAGCGTGTCTCTGTCCCATCGCGC